>DAOVTY010000149.1 GCA_030632865.1 Bacteroidota bacterium | reverse complement strand
TTTCATCAACCAAATCAAAAACAACATCGTGAACTTCGGGATGAAGTGGACAATAACTTTTACAATAAAGTCCATCGTCGTTTGGCCATTCATATTTTTCGGGAAGTTTAATATCCGGTGTTTCATCAAATTCAGGATAAACCTGTAATAGTTTACTTAATGAACTGTGCCACGACTGGTGTCCAAAAAGGTTTATTTGAGGGATTAATCTAATGTTTTTTTTACTACAAATTTTCACCAACTTTTTAATATCTTCTGTGGTGTATGGGTTATTTCCAATTAGCTCGGGATGCGATTTATATTGATACCTATAATCTATTCGCAGGATAAGTACATTTAATCCGTCGGGTGCCAGTCTGTTATCTATAAAATCTATAAATTCATCAACCAAATCTACCTGAGGGGCAGCAATACAAAGCCCGCGTACAGCGTAAGGAGATTGTGCATTTGAAATAGTTGTGAAAAATGAAAATGTGACAATAAAAAAGAGTATCCGTTTCATAATGTTAAGTTTAATTTTGAAAGTAAGTTGCAAAATACCAATCAGTTTTATTTTGATGTATAATCCCTAATCTGGATAAACTAGAAATTTCAAATAGCAATGATCAAAATAAATTCTAACTTTTTCATAAAACCTGAGAATGAAAACTTTCCCTACTGTTTTTCTAACTTTTTGGTAGATTCGAACTCTTTCGCCTTTTTACGTTTTTTTCTTTTTTCAAAAAAATTGCCAATCTCTTCTGATGGCGAAAACCTAAGTAAACTTAAAGAGTATGATGCAGTTCGTTGTACTCGATCTTCAGTGTTCATTAATAGTTGCATTCGTTCTTTTTCTGTGTAGTCATCATCGGGTTGTGGTCTGAAGTCGAATTTGATTGATTCTATATTTTCCATCGCCATTTCGTTATCGGTTTTCTGATTTGGCGAAACACTGACCTCTTCAATGGCAATGGTATCTACTGCTAATAGTATAATTGGGTTTACTAAAAGTGAATGAACTGTAACAACTTTTCTGAAATACGAAACATGAGAAATTGTTAATGAGTCGCCGGGTTTTACCCAAATAGAAAAAATACCATTGTAGTTGGTAACATTCTTGTCTAAATTTCTATTATTGAAAATATATGCATCGGCAATCGGGTTCATTTGTGAGTTAATAAGCCGACCTTCAATTTGAAAAATATCCTGTTGCGAAAAGGAAGTGTAAAAAGTGAAAAGCAAAAATATAGAAGCTATAAGTTTCATCAGTTATTTTTATCACTACAAAGTTCGTTCGAATTTGTGTTAATTACAACAAAAAATAACTAAACATTGTTTATTTAGTTGAACTCAACTCAACTAAATATCTAATTCGATGACTTATTAAAATTAAACTACTTGTCAGTTTTAATAACTAAACTTTAGCTGCCTATTTAATACGATTATAATTGTTTTTTTATAAGTGTCGTATGTAACTTGCACATAATCATTCTCCTGTGTCCTTCATCTAAGAGATGCTCATTTCATCCATCTAAATCGGTATCCCAAATTAAATTCTAAAAACTCGGCAAGTATAAAATCTATTGCCCTAATATTTACTCCAAACGACACGTTTTTATAAAATTCATATCTTACTCCTAATCGTTGATATGTTTGTTGAAAATTACCATAGTTTAAGTGAATGGCGTAAATTCCAAATCCGCTTGTTAAAGTTAATTTGTTAATTATAAATTCGGGTTGAAGCAGTAATCCCAGAGTAATATTTTCTTCCGTTTGCGGCCCGGGCGATCCATTTGGCAATGCATTTAGTCCAAAGAAGTAGTTTAAGTCTGCACCGTATCCAAGCCTAAATGCATTCGAGAATTGTGTAAAATATATTGCACTCACTCCACCAACAGCGAAATAGTTAGTGTCTAACTCGTGCTCGTTAATTTGATAGTCTCCGTATCCAAGCATTAAAAACAGATCATTCGAACGGTTCAATTTCTCGGGTGGTTCAATGGATCGAACATTAGGTCGCTCCGAGAAATGATATTTTAATTCTATTGAAGGAGAGTAAATATTAAACCCTTTATTTGGGCGTTCGAAACCGCCATTGGAGAAATGTATAAACCCGATTCCTGCACCCAAATCTAATTTTTTTGTAATCGGATAAAACGCATTAAATCCAATATTCAGATGCACCGTTAGTCCACCTCCTATAACCATATTTTTGGGATTTGTTATAGAGTCATAATGTTCCCAGTTACCAGCCATTCCAAATTGAAATTCGGAATATAATTCAAACTTCTTTAAACGTATAATTGGTATGCCTAATATTCCGTACAGCGACACAGGGTATCCAATTTCTTCGGGATTAAAAAAATCATTAATAGTTAATCCGGCTCCATAATACGGACCGTTATAAACTTTTTGCCAGTTTGTATAACCCGGGTTTTGCCAAAGCATTTTTAAAGTATAAGCCTGATAATTTTCCATTGATTTTCCCAGCAAATTATCGCCTTTTACAAAATCTGTAGTTGGTAATATATTTCCATATTGATAATTGCCGGAAATACTTAAATAGTTTTTTTGTTTTATTTTGGTCGTATCTTTTTGAGAAAAACTGTCGAGAACTATGAGTGAGAGTATAAAAACTAAGAATAGTCTCATTGTAATATTTGAGGAGAAGTTGGTGTGCAATTTTTTTATCATATTCAATTATTCAATAGATAGAGTAACGGTAGTTTTCCAAAAACATTTTACTTTAATTTTATTATTATTTTCGATTAAAATAATTGCCGATTGCAAACTTGACTAAAAAAAAGGTGATACAATTTTAATTTGTATCACCCTTTATTATTTAAATTTGTTCGTTTTATCCTGCAGTAGGCACAATTACATTACTTGTTACTCGTAATGTAGTTGTTGGTGTTTTTGGATCGTTGGTAATTACAGTAATCGATTTGCTTTGTCTCCCACGTTTTCCTCTCGAATCGAAAGTTACTTTTACCGGAGCAGATTCGCCGGCTGCAATAACTTTTGTAGCTGGAGCCACTGCAGTACATCCGCACGAAGTACGTACACGGCGGATTATCAAATCAGATTTGCCATTATTTACTAATGTAAAAGTGAACTCTTTTTTATCGCCCTGTTTCATCTCTCCAAAATCGTGCGATTTCTCGGTGAAGTTAATAACAGGAGCATTTGCTAACTGTTCCGGAGATAGTTTAGAAAAGTCTTCTTCAATTGTTGCGCTAACACCAATCGAGCTTTTATAATCTTTACTTCCGTCTAACGAAAGATAAATGCGATGTGATGCAAAACCAAAAGTGTTAGCTTCTTTAGCATTGTAAGTAACAATAAGTTTTCCTGATCCTTTTGCAGGAATAGTTGCAGGCTCAACTGTTACTTTCATATGTTTTGGTACTGTACGCATTCCTACAACAACTGGTTTGTCTGTATCATTTACCAACTCTAACTCTTTAGTTTCAACTGAATTCTGATTTAGTCTTGCAAAAGAGAGATGATTAGTTTTTACGCGAAGTGCACCAATTTGACGAGGATATTTTTCTGCTAATGTTTTTTCGCGTTGAGCAACTGTTCCTTTAATACGCAGTACTACCGATGGAGTTTCTGAATTTGAACTGATTGTAACTGTTTTGTGAAATGTTCCTGGGCGATTTTTAGGATTGTAACTAACCTGAATTTCTCCCTCTTTCCCAGGAGCAACAGGTTCTCTTGTCCATTTAGGAGTTGTACATCCACAAGATGTTCTTACATTGCTTAAAATTAAAGGTGCAGCACCTGTATTTGTAAATTTAAATGATGTGGTTTGAACACCGGCAGATTCTTTAAAAGTACCGTAATCGTGGATAACTTCTTCGAAAGTAATTTTTGCTTTCTCTTGCGCCGCAACTCCGTTGAATAAAGCAACAAAGCTGATGATAGTAATAAATTGTAAAAAGCGTTTCATAATTTTATCTATTTAATTTTTATAATATTTTGCTAATTCGATTAAACAAAAGTAAGAATGCTTTGGCATAATATTGTTAACCAGCTCTAATATTTTGTTAATGAAGTGTTAAGAGCATTTAATAAAATGGGAAAATGTTTAGTTTAGCATTATTCAATTGAAATATTTAAATCTACTGAGGTGAAAGGTAAAACATTTAAGTTTATCATATTTTTAGCATCAATTTCTATTGCCGGAGTGTTTCTTATTCAGTTTGTATTTTTAAGAAGTTCATACAATTATTCAGAAAAACAATTTAGAGAAAGTTCCAGTGTTGCGTTAAAGGAGGTTGCATGGCAAATATTACTTGCAGGTGGTAACACTGCAAATTTCGATAGTATTACACCTGTTGAGATTGTTTCGGGCAACTATTATCTTGTTAATGTTAATGCGGTTATCGATAACGATTTGCTTAAAACTCATTTAATTGAACAGTTGAAAAATCATGAGATTTATACAGATTTTGAATTTGCTATTTTTGATCCGGAATCAGAGTTAATGGATGAAGGAACATTAATATCTGTAGATCTTGAAGAAAAAGTTTCTCAATTTACATTTCCCATAAACGAAAATTATACAAATTATTTTGGTGTTCATTTTCCCGATCGCTCTGCATATTTTAATTCTCAACTTTCGGTTTTTTATTTTTTAACTGCCTTGCTAATAATTATTGTACTGTTTTTTGGTTACACACTCTCGGCTATTATTCGTCAAAGGCAGCTTTCCGAAATTCAAAAGAATTTCATTAATAATTTAACTCACGAACTTAAAACTCCAATTTCTTCTATTGCTCTTTCGGCAAATGTTATAAATAATAAAGACATTTTAAAGTCACCCAAAAGGTTGTTCGAGTACACACGAATTATTCAAGAACAGAACAGACGGCTATCGAAAAATGTGGAGAAGGTTTTAAATCTTGCATCTTTAGAAAAGAATAAACTTCATTTAAATCTGAAACAGATTAATTTAAATACAACTATTACTGAAATAATTGAGCAATTTGAGCAAACCGATTTTGGACAAAAAGCAGATGTTGAGAATAATTTGCATAAGAATGATGTTATGATTTTTGCCGATGGTTTTTATTTTTCGCATCTGGTTTTGAATATTCTTGAAAATGCGGTTAAATATTGCGAACTAACACCTTTAATAAAGATTAAACTTGATGAAAACAAGGGGAAGCTAGAGCTTAAATTTTATGACAATGGAATTGGAATTTCGAAAGACCAATGTAAGAAAATTTTTAAAAAATTCTATAGGGTGCCAACAGGTAATGTGCATAATGTTAAAGGTTTTGGATTGGGACTCGATTATGTTAAGAAAATTGTTGATGCTCACAATTGGAAAATAAGAGTTGACGAAAATTCCAAAAATGGCAGTATCTTTACGCTTTCAATTCCGAATAAAAAATGAGTGAAAAAGATTTCAAATTATTATTAGTTGAAGACGACGAAGCCTTGCGTTTTATTGTAAAAGACAATTTGGAGCAAAATGGTTACCATGTTGAAATTGCTGAAGATGGCGAAATTGCGCTGAAACTTTTTACAGAAAATAGTTTCGATTTAGTAATCTTGGATGTGATGCTGCCAAAAATAGATGGTTTTCGGGTTGCAGAGACAATACGTAAAACAGACGAGCATATTCCAATTATATTTCTTACTGCTCGTTCGATGACAGAAGATAAAATTACGGGCTTAACAATTGGTGGCGACGATTATATTCCAAAACCTTTTAGTATGGAAGAGTTATTGTTGAAAATTAAAATATTCTTGAAACGTAGTCAAACACATTCTGTTGGAGATGGTGTTTTAGTTAAGTCGATAAATGTTGGAGAGTTTGTTTTTAATCCTGATGAGTTAATTCTTTCGATAAAAGGAGATATAAGAACTTTAACTTTTAAGGAGGCAGAACTTATCCGTTTTTTTACTGAGAATCCAAACAAAGTGTTAAGTAGAAATGATATTTTGCTTAAAGTGTGGGGTTCTGATGACTATTTTTTAGGCCGTAGTCTCGATGTTTTTATTTCGCGTTTACGTAAATATTTTAAAGCCGATGATAATATAAAAATTACCAATCTACATGGTATTGGATTTCGGTTTTCAATAAAATAATATTTTTGAATATGAGTATAACACACTTAATAATACTAATTGTAATTGGAATAATTTCGGGGTTGCTTGCCGGAGTTTTCGGAATAGGAGGTGCAATTATTGTAATTCCGGCATTGGTATTTATTTTAGGTCTTTCTCAGCATGATGCGCAAGGAACAAGTCTTGCATTTATGTTGCCACCGGTTGGTATTCTGGCAACATGGAATTATTGGAAAGCAGGACATGTAGATTGGAAGATTGCGCTTGTTTTATCGTTAACCTTTATTGTTGGTGCCTATTTTGGCTCGCAATTGGCTATTAATATTTCTGATAAAATGTTACGACGTGTTTTTGGCGTTTTAATGTTGGTAATGGCAGTTAAAATGATTTTCTCTAAGTAGAGAATTTGATTTTTTGTATTAGTTGATTAAATTCTTTGTAATTTTTCGTAAAAAAGCATTATTGTTTTGGCAGAAATAAAAAAACAACTATTTTTGCATTCCGAAAATAAATAAGATATTAAAAATATATAGAGATGAAAAGAACATTTCAACCATCAAATAGGAAAAGAAAGAATAAGCACGGATTTAGAGATAGAATGTCGTCAGTAAGTGGGCGTAAAATTCTGAAGAGACGTCGTGCAAAAGGTCGTGCAAAATTATCTGTTTCGGATGAACCGAGACATAAAAGATAATTAGTACCCTAAAGACTTTTTCGGGAAGGTAAAGAATTATATTCTTTACCTTTTCGTGTTTATAGATGTTTACAAGGGCTATTCTCAAAAATCTAAATAAATATCATATAAAAGAAAACATTAACTGCCATAACTCTGTTTATTTCAAGTACCAGATTTTGTAATATAAATAATCGAAACGAGCATGTAAAATTTCTTGCACACAGGAGGATGATTATAAGCAAGTTCTCCGTCGGCAGACGGATTACCGTTAAAACAAACAATTGAAGAATTGAAATACAAAATGAATCAGAGTTCAGAATTGATACAATCACTCCATCTTTCTAAATCGTTAAAAACAATTGCTGATAAAGTTTTTAGTGGCAAAGAAATTTCAACTTCCGATGCATTAGAACTTTACAACTGCTCTAATTTAGCACTACTCGGAGTTCTGGCCGATGTTACTAAAAAACGATTGATTGGAGATTATGTTTTTTTTAATCGAAACTTTCATATTGAGCCTACAAATATTTGTGTAAATCATTGTAAATTTTGTTCGTATCGCCGGCGCGAGGGGCAGAAAGGAGCTTGGGAGTGCAGCATTGAAGATATTGTTGCCGATGTAAATAAATACAGTGTTAAAGGTGCAACGGAAGTCCATATTGTTGGAGGTGTTCATCCAAATAGAAACATAAACTATTATGTTGATATGCTTAACTCAATTAAAAAGGCAGCACCTAATTTGCATATTAAAGCATTTACGGCTGTAGAGATTGACCAAATGTGCCAAATGGGAAATGTGTCTATTGAAGTTGGTTTGCAAAAACTTAAGGCTGCCGGATTAGAATCGATGCCCGGCGGTGGCGCCGAAATTTTTGACGAAACAATACGTGCCGAAATTTGCCCAGATAAAACTGGTTCGGCAGAGTGGATAAGAATTCATGAAGTAGCTCACAGTATGGGAATTCCTACTAATGCTACAATACTTTATGGTTTATTAGAAAAATACGAACATCGTGTT
>DAOVTY010000177.1 GCA_030632865.1 Bacteroidota bacterium | reverse complement strand
GTTTTATTTTTACCAAGATGTTGAAATCCATAAGGATTTTTTTTCACTTCCAATGCAGTTTTTACCGCATCCTCTAAATTGGGAATATCTTTTACCGATGTATAGTTTTTCATATTTCACTTTTTTAAACCACAGTAGTCACACTAATTCGAATAGTTTTTTTCTATTGAGTTCTAGTGTACCTTTTGTGATATAATATTTTTTATTATTCACTTAGAACGAACTTGTCCATCGCCCTCAATAATCCATTTATAACTTGTTAATTCTTCTAGTGCCATAGGTCCGCGAGCATGCAATTTTTGTGTACTTATTCCTATTTCGGCACCTAGCCCAAATTGCGCCCCGTCGGTAAAAGCAGTTGAAACATTTGAATAAACGGATGCAGCGTCAACCATTTTTCTGAATTTATTTATTTGATCTGCATCTTCTGAAATTATTGCTTCGCTATGTTTCGAGCTATATTTATTGATATGCAGAATTGCTTCATCAAAATTTACAACAGTTTTTATTGACATTTTCATTGAAAGAAATTCAGTGCCAAACGATTCTTCATTCGAGTTAAAAAGCAACTCTTTCGGATAAACATCTTTTAAAACCTCGAAAGATTTTTCATCTGCATAAATTACTACTTTTTCTGTTAAAAGTCTTTTTGCAAAAGCAGGAAGTTCACTTAATCTGCTTTCGTGAAATACCAAACAGTCGAGCGCATTACAAACCGAAACACGGCGAGTTTTTGCATTGAAAACAATCTCGCAACCTTTTTCAGCATCGCCAGATTCATCGAAATAAGTATGACAAATACCTGCTCCAGTTTCAATAACAGGGATGGTAGCATTCTCACGAACAAAATTTATTAACCCTTGACTTCCGCGTGGAATAATCAAATCAATGTATCCGTGCGCTCGCAACATTTCGATGGTTTCCTTGCGTCCAGCAGGCAACAAACTAACCGTATTTTCATCCAAATTAAACTCTCTCAAAACTTTCTGAATAACAGAAACAATTGCAGTATTTGAGTTTATAGCATCGCTTCCTCCTTTTAATACACAAGCATTTCCAGACTTTAAACAGAGTGCAAAAACATCGAAAGTTACATTCGGACGGGCTTCATAAATAATTCCAATTACACCAAATGGGACTGTAACTTTACTAATTTTCATTCCATTAGGGCGAACTGTTTTCTTCAAAATATTTCCTACCGGACTTTCCAGTTTTGCAACATTCTCAATGTCGGCTGCAATCCCTTCAATTCGTTCTTCGGTTAGTTTTAATCTATCGAATTTTGGGTCGTCAGAATCCATCCGTCTCAAATCTTTTTGATTTTCAGTTAAAATAAATTCCGCGTTTTTTCGTGCCTGAATTGCCAATTCTAACAAAACATCCTTCACCTTATTGTCCTTGATTAAATTCAGTTTTCGAGAGGCTTCTAAAACGTTTTTTAATTGGTTTTCTATTTTCATTTATTATTTTCTTTCTGTTAACCATAAAAGTCATAAAAGAGCATATAAGTTTTTTGTTCTTCTTTATAAACCTTTTAAATCTTATATGTTTAGTCTACTTTCTTTGAACCACAATAGACACAATAGAACATAATAATTTTTCTTTTATGAACCTTAAATGACTTTTATGGTTACAATTCTTACTTTTTATTTTCGAGATACAAATAATCGTAATGAACAATTGGTTTTTGCTTCTCCGATTTTCTTTCAATTTCTATTCTATTCGAATCGTATTTTGCTTTCCCAACGCCAACCGTTTGTCCTGTTTCGTCAACTATTTTTATTAAATCTCCTTTTTCAAAATTGTTTATAATTTTAATAATTCCAACCGGAAGTAAACTCACAGCTTTCTCAGAATTAAGAGCATTTGCAGCACCACTATTTATAACCACTTCGCCCTTTGCAAAACCATCAGAGTAGCCAATCCATTTTTTTATGCTGCTATTTTGCTTTTCATTTGGAACAAAATAAGTGTGATGCAAATCTTTTTCCAAGTCAATTAAATCGATTAAAATATTTTCTATTGTTCCGTTTGCAACATGAACTCCAATTCCATCTCTGGCAACTTTTTTTGCTATCCTGAATTTGGTTAACATTCCTCCTCTACCAAAATCTGAGAGTTCTTGCGAAATAGCATTTTCCGGTTCTTTATCATCAATATTTATTTGCTGAATGAGTTCCGAATTTTCATTATTTGGATGAGTATTATAAACTCCATCGACATTACTTAATATGATTAAAGCTTCAGAATTTACCATCGAAGCAATTAACCCCGAAAGTTCGTCGTTATCAGTAAACATTAATTCGGTTACCGAAATAGTATCGTTTTCATTCACAATAGGAATTACACTGTTTTCGAGTAAAGTTGTTATGCAATTTTGCATATTCAGGTAATGCCCGCGGCTGGCAAAATTTTCTTTGGTAGTTAAAACCTGGGCACAAACTAAGCCATGTTCGCTAAAAAAATCGGAATATCTCGAAATTAATTTCACTTGTCCTAATGCAGCCCAAAGTTGACGCCGCGAAACGGCATCAGCTCTTTTAACTGACTGAAGAACAGCACGTCCAGCAGCTACTGCACCCGATGATACAACAACTACCTCTACTCCATTTTTACGAAGAAACGCAATTTGATCGACCAAATGTGCAATGCGTGAAACATTTAATGTTCCATTTGGTTTTGCTAAAACATTGCTACCGATTTTTACTGTTATTTTTTTATATCGAAACTGCACCCAATTCTATTTATCTGATTTATCTATTTTTTTATACGATGCTAAAACACCTTGAATTAGCGACGAACTAAATCCTTTGTGTTCCATCTCGTTCAATCCTGTAATTGTTACGCCCATTGGCGTTGTTACTTTATCTATTTCCCGCTCAGGATGGTTTCCACTTTGCAGCACCAATTCTGTTGCTCCCTTTACAGTTTGAGCTGTAATAAACTGAGCCATTTCGGCTCCAAAACCAATTTCGATTCCACCTTGCATTGCTGCCCTAATATAACGTAACGCATAAGCAATTCCGCATGACGAAAGTACTGTTGCTGCAGCCATTAACTCTTCTCCAATCTCAACAGTTTTGCCAAGTTTATCAAACAATTCAACTACATATTTTTTATACTGTTCGGTATTACCGTTTGCCGAAATACACGTTAATGATTCTTGTAAAGCAATTGCTGTATTAGGCATCACTCTAAAAATAGGAATATTGCTGCCAGCCATCTCGCTCAACTCATCAATACCAACACCAGCAACAATTGATATAAATATTTTGTTGGCATTTAGCTCTTGTTTAATCTCATTAATTACTCCTTCAATATGATACGGTTTTACAGCAACAATTACCACATCGGCATTTTTTGCAGTTTCTAAATTATTCTGAAAAGTATTTACTCCCAACTCCTTCATTTTGTCGAGGGTGCTCTCTTTTCTGTCAGAAACAAATATATCGTTAGCGGCAATAAATCCGGACTTAACAAGTCCAACGGCTATAGCACCACCCATGTTCCCAACTCCTATTATTCCTATTTTTTTATTTTCCATGTCAACTAATTTACAAAATTATAAAGTGCAAAAACTAATGTTCGTTCAAAACTGCCGAAATATCTGCATAAACCTTCTCAAAGGCTTTCAAAAATTGGTCAGCCTCATTAATTGTTAAATTTAAAGGAGGTAGTAATCTTATAATATTTTGGCCCGAAACTCCTGTGAAAATTCCGAATTCAAATAATAATTTTTGTCGCAACTCTTTTATCGGAAATTTAAATTCTAAACCTATCATCAATCCTTTTCCCCTGATTTCATAATCAGAACTTATTTCTCCAAGTTTCTGCATTAAGTAGTTTCCAACCATTTCAGAATTTGCAACTAAACTCTCTTTTTGAATAACATCTAAAACAGCAATCCCGGCAGCGCAAGCCAAATGGTTACCTCCGAAAGTTGTCCCCAACATTCCATACCATGGTTTTATTTCGGGTTGAATTAAAACTCCGCCAACCGGAAAACCATTGCCCATTCCTTTTGCCATGGTAATTAAATCTGGTTTAACATTGGAATACTGAAAAGCAAAAAACCTTCCGCTGCGTCCGTAACCTGATTGAATTTCATCTAATATTAAAAGACATTCATATTTTTCAGTTAAGGCTTTCAGTTTATTTAAAAATCCTTTTTTAGGAATATTTATTCCTCCAATTCCTTGAATTCCTTCCACAATAATAGCAGCAACATCGCCTTTAGACAAAGCTTTTTCAGTTGTTTCAATATCGTTAAAAGGAAGTATTATTGAATTTGCTGTTTCGTTTACCGGGGCAATAATTTTAGGATTGTCGGTTAAAGCAACCGCAGCCGAAGTACGCCCGTGAAACCCTTTTTTATAGCTAATAAATTTCTTTTTGCCTGTAACAAATGATGCCAGTTTTATAGCATTTTCATTAGCCTCGGCACCCGAGTTACAAAGGAAAAATTGATAATCATTGCAGCCGGATATTTCTCCTAACTTTTCAGCCAACTCCGTTTGTAACGGATTTTGCACAGAATTACTATAAAATCCGATTTTCGAAAGCTGATCAGAAATTTTCTCTACGTAATGCGGGTGACTGTGACCAATTGAAATTACGGCATGACCTCCATATAAATCGAGATATTTTTTGCCGTTGGAATCCCAAACATTGCAGCCTTTGGCTTTTATAGGAGTTATATTAAAAAGTGGATAAACGTCGAATAATTTCATATTTATAAAAAAAGTTGGAAGACCGAAGACCGAAGTAAAAAAAGTGCTTCCAATAGTCTAATTGTCAACCTTTGTAATTATTATTTCATTTTTAAAACAGAACGCTGATTTAGCAGATAAACACTGATAAAATAAATCTATGAGAATCAGTAATATCGGTATAATCACGCCAATTTTTACATTAAAAAGCCACTGGTTTTAAATTCAATCCGGCTTTTTCATTCAAACCAAACATCAGGTTCATATTTTGAACTGCCTGTCCGGAAGCTCCTTTTATTAGGTTGTCGGTTAAACTTATTATTACCAATTTACTACCATGTTTTTCCAAATAAACCACTGCCTTATTTGTATTTATAACTTGTTTTAAAGCCGGATTTTTATCGCTTACAAAAACAAAAGGATGTTCATCATAAAACAATTTATACATATTTTTTGCCTCATCGATTGTCCCTTCGAAATTTGTATATGTTGACACAAAAATACCACGGGTATGATTTCCGCGGATTGGAACAAAATTGAAATCCAGATTAAAACTTGGTTGCAACTGTTTTAAACTCTGCAAAATCTCTCCTTCGTGTTGATGTTGAAAAACTTTATAGGCAGAAATATTACCATTTCGCCAACTAAAATGCGAAGTGGACGTTGGATTTTGTCCGGCTCCGGTTGAACCGGTAATTGCCTGCACATGAACCTCGTCAGTTAATTTATCGTTTTTTGCCAACGGTAAAAGTGCTAACTGAATTCCAGTGGCAAAACATCCCGGATTAGCAATTCTACTTGCCGTTTTTATTTCATCTCTGTTTAATTCTGGAAGTCCGTAAACAAAATTATTTCCAGCTCTTTTTAACCTAAAATCATGGCTTAAATCAATAATTTTCAATGATTCAGGCAGGTCATTATTTTCTATAAATTCTACCGATTTTCCATGCCCCATGCAGAGAAAAATTACGTCTGCTTTGCCAAAAGGCATTTTTTCTGTAAATATCAAATCAGTTTCACCCAATAAATCAATATGAATATCGGAAATTAAGTTCCCTGCATTGCTCGAACTTTGCACAAACCCAATTTCTGCGTCAGGATGATTTAATAGAATACGCAACAACTCGCCTGCGGTGTATCCGGCCCCTCCAATAATTCCAATTTTTATCATTTAATTAACGAATTTCAATTGCAGATTTTTGAATTAAAAAATTCTACATTCATATTTATTTTACTAATAGTTTATCATTCATCATTCTAATATTCTTATAAACCATTATTTACCTTATTATAAATTTTCAACGAGTTCGCCATGATTTTTGTAAACCCTTTAATATCATCGGCTGTCCAAGCTGTTACAGTTTCGCCATATTCACCAAAACCCGAGTTCATTAAATCATGTTCCGACTCAATTCCCACCAATTCAAAATTATAAGGTTTCAGTTTCACAATTACTTTTCCGGTAACATTTTCCTGAGTCGATTCCAGAAAAGTTTCAATATTCCTCATAACAGGCTCCTGATACATTGCTTCGTGTAAAAACATTCCGTACCAATTTGCCAGCTGCTCTTTCCAATAGCCTTGCCATTTTGTTAGTGTATGTTTCTCTAATAAATGGTGTGCCTTAATTGTAATTAGCGGTGCTGCGGCCTCAAATCCAACACGACCTTTTATACCAATAATTGTGTCGCCAACGTGTGTATCGCGACCAATTGCATATTTAGAAGCAATTTTATTAAGTGTCCTGATAACTTCCGGACCACTTTCGTAAAACTCTCCATCGATGGCAATTAACTCGCCTTTTTCAAATCCCAATTCAATTACTTTTTCTTCGGTTACTTCTAACTGACTTGGATATGCCTCATTTGGTAAATTCGTATTCGAAGTCAAAGTTTCTTTACCACCAACACTTGTTCCCCACAAACCTTGGTTAATTGAGTACTCCATTTTCGAAAAATCAGACTCAAAACCATATTTTTTCAAGTAGTCAATTTCGTCTTGACGGCTTAAAAGCAAATCGCGGGTTGGGGTAATTATTTCTATCTCGGGAGCAAGAACCTGAAAAGTAAGG
>DAOVTY010000229.1 GCA_030632865.1 Bacteroidota bacterium | reverse complement strand
TTTGTTGCGTAACAAACTTAACTTTTCTTTTTCGCCAGTAGTTTTAAACCTAACAAATATTACAAAAGATATAGAACCTTCGACCAACGGTTATAGAATAAACACAAATTCAATATTAAGCCAAATTTCGAATCAGATAAGCAGCGAATTAGTAGTTAACAATGTACAACCTAGTATTTTATACATTAAATTAGATAGCCTAAAAACTAAACTTGTACCTTTAAAAACAGATATTAAATTGAATTTTAAACCACAGTTTAACTTAAGAGATTCTGTTATTTTGAATCCAATAGAAATAGAAATTACAGGACCCACTGCAATTTTAGATACAATAAATTTCCTAGGTACAGAAAATAGAGAACTCGACAAATTAGATTCTGACCAAAATTTTACTCTCGAAATTATACATCCTGAAAACACAACTGTTAAGCCAGAAATTGCAGAGGTAAAAATACAAGTTGAAAAGTTTACCGAGAAAGAGTTAATAATCCCAATTCAAATAATTAATAATCAGGAAAAATTAAATATTAAACTTTTTCCATCAGAAATAAAACTTACTATTTTGGTTGGATTAAGTAAATTCGAAGATATTAATGAATCTAAATTTGAAGTTTATGTAGATTATAATGACATAAAAACTGAAATTGAGAATTTAGAAATTACGGTATATTCTGAAATACCAAATATGCAAATATTTAGATTTGCTCCTTCCAGCGTAGAATACCTTATTGAAACCAATTAATTCTTATTTTGATGATTACAATTGGTATAACAGGAGGAATTGGAAGTGGTAAATCTACAGTTTGTAAAATTTTCAAACTACTAGAAATTCCAATATTCGAGGCAGATCGTGTAGCAAAAGAGCTTATTAATTCAAACGCTAATCTAAAGAATGAAATTATTAAACTTTACGGGGAAAATATTTACACCCAAAATGGGTTAATTAACCGAAAGAAGTTTGCAGAGATAATTTTTAATGATAAACTTGAATTATCAAGAGTAAATAATCTCGTTCATCCGGCAGTGAGAAACGAGTATAAGAATTGGTTACAAAAACAAAACACGAAATATATTATACACGAAGCAGCAATTTTATTTGAAAGTGGATTTTATAAAATGATGGATTATACAATCCTGGTTTCAGCACCCGAAGAACAACGTATAGAAAGAGTGAAAAAACGGGATAATGTAACAGAAAATCAAGTAAATAAACGAATAGAGAAACAGTGGAGTGATGAACGAAAAAGAAAATTGGCTTCCATTGAAATTAAAAATGATAACAGGAATATAATTATTCCTCAAATAATAAAAATTGATAATCAAATAAAAAAATATGGCAAAATTTGGTAAATGGATTGGTGGCGGACTTGGCTGGGCTTTTGGCGGACCAATTGGAGCGTTAATTGGATTTACAGTCGGCTCAATGTTCGATGGTTCAAAAAGGCAAGTTGATGGTGGAGAAGTTACGGGTTTTTCGGGCAGAACTACAACAGGTGGTTATGTTATGAGTTTACTGGTATTGGTTGCTGCTGTAATGAAAGCCGATGGCAAGGTGTTAAAGTCAGAACTCGATTATGTGAAGAAATTTTTAGTTCATAATTTTGGGGAGCCATCGGCGGTGGAAGCAATAAAATTGTTAAAAAATTTATTGCAAAAAACAATTCCAGTTGATGAAGTAAGTCAGCAAATTAGACAAAATATGAACTACTCTGCAAGATTGCAACTAGTTCATTTTATGTTTGGTATAGCCCAAGCGGATGGTGTTGTTGACAAAACTGAGAAAAATATGATAGCTCATATTTGTCAGCAAATGGGAATATCTAACAGCGACTTCGATTCTATTCAAGCAATGTTTGTTAAAGACACAGAGTCTGATTTTAAAATTCTTGAAATTGAAAGAACGGCAACAGATATTGAATTGAAAAAAGCATATCGCAGAATGGCCATGAAATATCATCCTGATAAAGTGAGTCATTTGGGTGAAGATTTCCAAAATGCAGCTAAAGAGAAATTTCAAAAAGTAAATCAGGCATACGAGAATATTAAAAAAGAGAGAAATGTTGCTTAGGCAAGTAGTGAGTAATTAGTAAAGAGTATATAGTAGTGAATAATAAATAGTTTTTAATTCTGTCTCATTACTAATCTATCTTGTAAAATGGAAATAATTTCGACAAATATTGGAGAAGCCAGAACCGTATTGTGGCATGGCAATAAAATTACAACAGGCATTTATAAATACTCGGTTAACCATCCCATTTATTTGGGAAATGAAGACGTTGACAATGACAAAGTAGTGGATCGCAAATATCACGGGGGGTTAGATAAAGCATGTTATTTATATTCTGCTGACCATTACAATTATTGGAAAAAACTATACCCAAGAGTAAAAATGCCGTGGGGAATGTTTGGCGAAAACTTAACAGTTGAAGGTCTGCACGAGGCAGAAATAAATATTGGAGATATTTTTAAAATTGGAGATTCAATTGTACAAGCAACCCAACCTCGCCAACCCTGTTTTAAGTTAGACATTAGGTTTGAATCAAATGGTGTGTTGAAACAATTTATAAATTCCAGTTTCCCGGGAGTTTATGTAAGAGTATTGGAAAAAGGGAATGTAAAAAAGGGAGACTTAATGGAGTTAGTTGAAAGGAAAATAGGAATATCTATTCAGAAAGTATTTCAGCTTATTTATGCTAAAGAATTTGAAAAAGATGCCGTTGAAACAGCGGTTAACAACTCTTTTATTGCCGAAAGTTGCAAACGTGATTTACAAAATAAATGGAAAAATGAACTATAAAAGGCACTGTTTTTAAGAGTGCCTTTAAATATTCTATTTGAACCAATTATATATTTTCTACTGCTTAGTCTTCAATGGATTTTGCGATTCCTCGAAAAATTGTTTTTGTAATTCTGGTACAACTGTATCAGTTTTTACAGTTTTAATCATTTCAACCAACTGCTTAACCGTTTCGTTAATAAGCAATTCACCAGCCTCTGCATTAGATTTAGAAGCATCTCCTCCATAATGATTAGGATAACTGGCATACCACCAAATACCACTATAAATATAATTTAGGTGTTTCATTCTCCCCTGATCTTTTCCAGATTGTTCCCCAGCACGATCTAAATGAATTACAGAAGGTTGGGCAGCTGCCATCATCGACGATTCACTATTTCCGGCATGAGAATCATACTTATCAGTCTGGGTTAGTTCAACAGCCTTTTTCTCAATATCTTCGTTGTCTTGCGGTCGAAACCAATACAAAGAATATTCGCGAGGCTCCGACAATTGTGCCATTCCGAAGAAAGTCAAAAAAGCATTATTCCCGCCGTGACCGTTAACTAAAATTATTTTATCAAACCCATTACGATTCAATTCGTCAAGCGTTTCTTGCAATACTTTCCAAATTAATTCAGGGCTATAAGAGATTGTCCCCGGTTGGTGCCTTGCTTCATTTATCTGACTAAAATAATAGCTCGGAAAAACAACTACATACTCCTCGTTTGCTGCTCGCAAAGCATATTCGCGTGCTAAATAAACATCGGTTCCCAATGGCAAATGAGCTCCATGTTTTTCCATTACTCCAATAGGAATTATACACGTTTTCGAGCTTTTTTCAACTGCTTGAATAAACTCGGGAGCTGTTAACTCTTCAAGCTGAAAAGGAATATCTTGTGCAACTGCCAATACGCTTGTGAACAAAAAAAATAGAGCTATAATTTGCTTATACATTTTGTTTAATATTAAAATTTACAAATATCGAGAATGAATTATATCGTATGATAAAATTGCTATTCCTCCTTTACCTCAACTTTTGTTTTCAAATACTCATCGCTATTTGCAAATTCCCAAGTATTTAAAAATCCTATACGAATTATATTTAACATTTTCTCCCAATTAACTTTACTCAACTCGTCTGATGGTTGATGATAATCGGGGTGCATGGCTGCCATAAAATAGAAAATTGGAATTCCGGCTTCGGCGAATGGAGCATGGTCGCTACCGCCTCTAGGTTTTTCTGATGCGCGATAAGAAAGGTCCAAATTAATATTGTTATCGGCTATATGTTTTTTTGTAATTTCCTCTATTCCGGCGTTTGCTTTTGTATAAGTCATTGCTGCTTTATTTTTCAAAGTATCAATTTTAGGATCGCGAGCAATCATATCGTAATTAAGATTAAGAACAATGTTCATATCTTTCTTTTGTGCTTGCTGAACAAAATATTTTGAGCCAAACAATCCTTTTTCCTCTCCTGTCCATGCGGCAAAAATTATAGATTTCTCTGGCTTTTTACCAGTTGCTTTAAACGCTTTTGCAATGGTCATTACTCCCACAGTTCCAGAGCCATTATCATCTGCTCCATTCCATATCCAACCATCAAACTTGCCAAGATGATCGTAATGTCCGCCTACCACAATAAACTCCTCAGTATTCTCACCTTCAATTATTCCAACAACATTTCGGGCTTTCACAATTTCAGAGTTTACTGTAGTTTTAAAAGCCACCGATTTACCATCGAGAACTTTAGAAGCAGGTAACATTTTTTCAGCAACAGTTTTTTCAAATTCCTCTAAATTAACACCTGTACCAGATAAAATTTCGTTTGCAACCCGAGGTGTAATAGTAAAAGATGGAATATTACTATCAAGGGAGCTCCCGGGCATCGACATTCTACTATTATAATAAGAACCAAGTGGTTTGTCAGATTCGTAATAACTTCCTTTTACTGGATAAATTTGATTTTGCGACCACCCCAAAGTTGGGTCAGAGTCGGGATTTACCTGAATTATTGCAATTGCTCCAGCCTCTTTTAAACGATTCGTTTTATCACGTTCCATATAATATCTGGCGTATCTTCCATCTGGTGTAAACTTCTCGAAACCCACGGAAG
The DNA here is from genome assembly GCA_030632865.1 of Bacteroidota bacterium. Taxonomy (GTDB): domain Bacteria; phylum Bacteroidota; class Bacteroidia; order Bacteroidales; family Prolixibacteraceae; genus Draconibacterium. Next base: position 251 of record DAOVTY010000229.1, on the reverse strand, counting down.
CGGAATCTTTATGCCCCGGATATCCTTGAAGAACAACAGCTATTTTCCCAATTAAATCAATCTTTTTCAAATCATTATATCCCTCATCTTCATCTTCGAAACCATAACCAACAAAAACGAGTTGTGCTTCTGCAGTTTGTCCAACAGTACCGGTACGTACATAAAAATCGGTTTTATAACCAAAGTTCACAGCACTTTCGCTACCTACACTGCTCGAAACAACCGAAAAAGATTGCTCTTCTCCTGGCTCG
>DAOVTY010000014.1 GCA_030632865.1 Bacteroidota bacterium | reverse complement strand
TAGAAATCTAATTTCGCAAATTATTCAATCTCAAATTCAAAAAAAAAGCCGGAGTTAGAAACCCCGGCTCCCTTTTAAATATCGTAATTTACTCAGCCGGAGCCAATGCAACACTTATATAATTTTCAAAATCGAAATACTCTTTGAATGCTTTTTTAGTTGATTTTACAGAGAGACTTTTCACCAAATTTTCGTAACCACCAAACTCAGAGAAATCACCATCTTTTAGATAATATGTATTTGTTAAAATACTTAACCAAAACCGATTTTCACGTACTTGAGTTTCGCGCTCGCGTAACATTTTTTCCTGTGCTTTTGCAAGCTCATCTTTACTCGGACCCTTTTTCGCAAACTTTTCAATCTCTTCGAAAACAGCTTTTTTCAACTCTACAAGTTTATCTGGCGAAGTTCCGTAAGCAATTGTAACAGAGTAATTTTCATTGGGAAATTTAGATGATGAAGGATATGCTCCAATTGAATAAACACTACTTTTATCTTCGCGAATTACTTCCAATAAACGAGTACTCAAAATCTTGCTCATTGCATCTAACTGCACTCTGTTTTCCGATGTATAATCAAAGTCGCCATGAAATACAATGTACTGAGTACTTTTCTCTTCCATACCTTTTTTCACCAATCGTTCAACAACACCTTCTGGTTTATTAATTCCCAAATCAACCCAATTTTCTTTTTCTGAAGTTGAAGGAATTCCTCCAATATATTTTTCCACAAGTGGTTTAAAAGTCTCAATATCGATATTTCCCACGAAGAAAAATTTAAAGTCTGACGCATTTTCAAAACGCTCTTTGCCAATAATTTGCATTCTATTAAAATCTGCCTCTTCTAATAAATCAATTGTCATTGGGCGGGCACGTTCGTTATAATTTGCCGAAACCACGGCGAAAGTATCGCGGAATGCAGCATCCGGAGAAGCTGCCTTATTTTCCAAAATTCCTGCATACTGATTCATTAACGATTTATAACTGGTTTCGTCGAAACGAGGTTCGGTAAAATGTAGATAAACCATTTGCAACAATGTTTCCACATCTTTTACCGATGAGCTTCCATTAAATCCTTCGCGCAACTGACTAATAAATGGAGAAACTCCAAATACTTTATCAGAAAGCATTTTATCGAGAGTAATTTTATTAAAACCTGCAATCCCACTCATTCCAATCAAACCCGTTGTTAATCCGGCAGAAATATCGTCTTCCATTCCGTACAACGAGTTTCCTCCTAAACTCCATGCGTTAAACAAAATTTCATCATCTTTAAAATCTGTAGGTTTTACAACTACTGTGGCTCCATTTTCAAGAGTCCATTCTACTGCTTCAACTTTTTCAATTGTTTTTTCGGCAGAAACTTTGCTCCCAAACGGCTCGTCTTCAATAAGAGGAACATTTGAAACTTCATCTTCGTAAGGTTCAATTTCTATCGTTTTAACCTCTTCCAAAAGAGTCAATATTTCTTCCTCTGTTGGAACCTTTGTTCCTTCTATTTCAGGGGCAGTAATAACAACAACTCTGTTTTCGTCGGTTACCCACTCTTCTGCCAATTTATTTATCTCCTCAACCGAAATACTCGGTACAAATGTTTTATAATATGCATACTCGTTCTCCATTCCAGGAAACGACTCTTCTGTCAATAAAAAATTCCGTTTGTATTCGTTAGCATAATTTATAGACTTCTGGTTATTGCGCTCGTTATATGCTTTCTCCATTGAATTTAAAACAGCAGTTTTTTGTCGCTCTAATTCAGTTTCTGTAAATCCAAATTTCCGTACACGCTCGTTTTCGATAAGTACTGCCTCAATTCCTTTTTCAATTTCACCACTTTTTGTAACTGTAACTGATTGATAAACACTTTTGGGGCCAAACAATTCGGTATAAGCCGACTGTCCCATTAAAAATGGAGGTTCTGCCATTTGTGTTTTTTCAGCTAAACGCTTATTTATCATACCATTATACAAACTTTCAATTATTGTAGTACGATAATCGCCAAGTGTTTTAGATTTTTTTAAAGGATGCTTATAAAACACAAATGCAACCGGATATTGAGCCTCAACGTCTGTATTAATACTTACTAAAGTTTCTTTGTGATCGGGAATATCATAATGTTTTTTCTCTCGTGGATTAATTGCTTTTGGTATTTCAGAAAATTTAGTTTTAATCGTTTCAACCATCTCTTCCTTATCAAAATCTCCAACCACAATTACAGCTTGCAAATCGGGACGATACCAATCTTTTCTGAATCGACGCAAGGCATCCGGTGGACAGTTATCAACTACATCCATTGTTCCAATTGGCAATCGATTTGCATATTTCGATTCGTGCAAAAATACCGGCAACCACTCTTGTCGCATTCTATAGTTTGCATTTCGACCACCACGCCACTCTTCATGAATCACACCTCGTTCATTATTTATTTCTTCATCAGAATCGGTAATCTGACTTGCCCAATCGTACATAACCTGCAATCCTTTTTCCAAAAATTCAGGTTCATCAAGTGGAACTTTCAACATATAAACCGTTTCGTCGAAACCGGTATAAGCGTTAATTTCCGGGCCAAATTCCATTCCAATAGATTCGAAATAACTAACCAATTCGTGTTTTGGAAAATTCTTTGTTCCGTTAAAAGCCATGTGTTCACAAAAATGAGCCAATCCTTGTTGATCATCATCTTCGTCGATTGAACCTGCTTTTACAACCAAAAATAACTCAGCACGATTTTCCGGGGTTTCGTTGGAACGTACATAATATGTCATTCCATTTTCTAAAACTCCCTTACTAACATTTGGGTCTTCGGGCAATGTACTGCTTAAATCGAAATTTGTTTGGGCTGAAAGTAAAATTGAACTTACCAGCAAAATTGCACTTAAAATTAACTTCATTATTAATAGATTTAAATTTAAAATATGTGTATTCATTAAGGTTATTAATTACAATCTACTCAAAAAGCGACTGAGTTACAAAAGCAAAAGCATCATTTTCGTTCGACGGGGCACTTTTATACAATTTAGAAATTTTAGTTGGTGCATTCTCTGTAATAAACGAATGCCTTGTAAAATCGAGCAAATCAAAATCATTATAATCGTTTCCTATTCCCATTGTGTCAGTGTATTTAATATCTAACAAATCGCAAATATGCTTTACTCCATTTCCTTTCGATACTGATTTTTGAAATACTTCTATCCAAATGTAACCCTTTGTAATGGGAGACGAAGTGCGTATAACACGTATTTCAGGAGATATCGCTTCGATATTGCTTTTCAACAATTCGAACTTTTTTTCATCCTCCTTAATAATTAACAAAAACTGGCAGAGATTTGTTTTAAGTGTTCCTTTTTTTGAGAAGTTGTAAGCAAAAGCATTATTAAATGTAAAATATCTATCAAATTCATCGCAGCTTTTTTCTCCCTTAAAATACCAATATTTATGATTTTCGGGAACAGGAAAAAATGCATGGAAATTCAACCTCCTTTCAATAAAATAGTTTACCAATTTTTGGGAGTGTTCTTTATCTATATTCTTATTATAAATATGCTTTTTCTCTTTCCAATCGTAAACGCCTGCCCCCGACGAAAAAACAATAAAATCGAAAGGAATATCATCATTTAATACATCCTTAACTTTTCGCAAATTACGTCCGGTGGCCGCAACACGCACAATTTTAGCATTACCCAAACCACTTAAAGCATCAATATTTTTGTTACTTATGGATTGATCGTTTTTTAAAAACGTTCCATCTAGATCGGTGGCTACTAATTTTATGTTTTGCATTTTAATTTTAAGGAGTGTCAAAAATAAGAAAAATATAGTTACAGAAAATTTATAATTGAAATTAGTTTACCATTTTATAAACTTCGTTTGTCGAAATAGTTATATGTTTGAAAAGTTGGTGGTTACATTTGAGTAAAATTTTATCTTTGTAGCCGCTTATCAAATAATTGAAGATTTAAATATGAAAATTACCTCGATTGGATATGGGTAAATGAGAAAAGAAATTGAAAAAATTGCAATTTCTCGTGGTCATGAAATTAGTTTAAAAATAGATATTAATAACCCGGAAGATTTGACGATTATAAACCTTCAGAAATATGATGTTGCCATAGAATTTACGATTCCCGGTTCGGCAATAAAAAATTATAATATTTGTTTCGAAGCTGGAATTCCGGTTGTTAGCGGAACAACAGGCTGGCTCGACAAAAAAGATGAAGTTTACAATAAATGCAACAATAATAATGGTACTTTTTTTTATGCAAGTAACTTTTCGGTTGGTGTAAATCTGTTTTTCGAGTTGAATAAAAAACTTGCTGATTTAATGGCACCACGAACAGAATATAATGTGGAAATGAACGAAGTTCATCACACCCAAAAACTTGATGCGCCTAGCGGAACAGCAATTAGTTTAGCTGATGATATTATTACTAAATTGCCAGGGAAACAGAGTTGGGTAAATGATGAGGAACCTGCGAATTATAATATCAACATAAAATCGGAACGCATTGGTAAAGTTCCCGGAATTCATACAATTAAATACGAATCGGACGTTGATTTTATTGAAATTACACACAGTGCTAAAAGTAGAGAAGGATTTGCTTTTGGAGCTGTTCTTGCCGCAGAATATTGCCTCGATAACAAAGGCATTTTATCAATGAAAGATTTACTTAAAATATAACTAAATGATAGGAACAATTTTATCAAACAAATGGTTTAAGTTCGCAACCGTTGGAACGCTTTATTTACTATGGGTAATTTGGTTAGGTAGCTTTTTATGGCTGCTGGGGCTGGCAGTTATCTTCGATATTTATATCACACAAAAAGTACATTGGGCTTTCTGGAAAAAGAAAAATCCTCCAAACGGACAACAAACGAAAGTTGTTGAATGGGTTGACGCAATAATTTTTGCGGTTATTGCAGCTTCGCTTATTCGTATGTTTTTTATAGAAGCATACACAATTCCAACTTCGTCTATGGAAAAATCTATGTTAGTTGGCGATTATCTTTTTGTTAGCAAAACTGCTTACGGACCAAAAACGCCAAATACACCTCTTTCGTTTCCGTTTGTACACAACAAAATGCCGGTGGTAAAAAATACAAAATCGTATTTAAAATGGATTAAAAACCCATACAAACGATTGAAGGGATTTACAACAATAAAAAACGACGATGTTGTTGTTTTTCATTTCCCGGAAGGTGACACGGTAATTACAAACTACTCGACACAAAGCTATTATGCAATTGTGAGAGCTGTTGGAAGAGAAAAAATTTGGAATGATAAGAGACAATTTGGAGAAGTTATAGCACACCCTGTTGATAAACGCGAAAATTACATTAAAAGATGTGTCGCAATTCATGGCGATGTAATTAAAATGGAGCGTGGGCAGCTAATTGTAAATGGCAAACCTCAACAAAAAATTGAAGGTATTCAGCAAGATTATATTGTGAGAACAAATGGAACATCGATTAACCCGAAAGCCCTCGATCGTTTAAATATTGCCAACGACGACAGACATGGAAATAGCTCTCAATATAATTTTCCGTTAACCGAATCTAATGCTGAGAAACTCAATGATTTTTCCAATGTAACCATGGTTAATAAAATTATTCAGGAACCGGGCAGATGGGAACCTGCAATTTTCCCTTCAGACGAGAGATTCCAATGGAATGTAGATAACTTTGGCCCAATTACAATTCCTGCAAAAGATGTAACTATTCAGCTTAACGTCGATAATCTTCCACTATATAAACGTGTTATTGATGTTTACGAAAATAACGATTTAGTAGTAAACGACAAACAAATTTCTATTAATGGCGAAATTGTAACCAGCTACACTTTTAAAATGGATTACTACTGGATGATGGGCGATAACCGCCATAATTCTGCCGACTCGCGTTACTGGGGTTTTGTACCAGAAGATCACATTGTAGGAAAAGCAAAATTCATCTGGCTATCGATGGATAAAGACAAAAGTTTCCCGGCTAAAATAAGGTTTAAAAGGATGTTTACTTCAATTAAATAGGAAATTATTAGACTATTAGATTTGAGAAGCAAGTAAAAAGGATTAATACATCTAGTTACTAAAACTTAAATCTCATGATTTATAAATAAAATATTTGTTAAAAGGATAATGGGAAACTATTATCCTTTTTTTATCTTGAACAAAAATTAATCGGCATGAGTTTAATCATAATTGTAATTCTCGTTTTGGCAATTCTTCTGGTTATTTTCACATTGCAAAATTCAATAGATATAACATTGAATATTTTCTTTTGGGAATTTACCGATATTCCACTTGTTTTGGTACTCATTGGGTGTGTTGTTATTGGTTACATTCTTGCTGCCATATATTTTTATCCAAAACTTTGGAAAACAAAAAAGGAGTACAACCAACTCATAAAGTTCAACAAAGAGTTAAAAGAACTGCACGATTTGAATAATGAAAAAGTGATAAACGAAGAGGAAACAAATCCTGAAGGCGTTGAACTTGACGATGATGAAGCGGGCAATTCGTTTTTTAAAGATTGATAATGGATAAAAACGATATTCTTCTTAGTACCGCCTATTTTGCCCCAATACATTTCTATTCGAGATTTATCGCGCATCCCCAAGTTTACATCGAACAGTTCGAGCATTTCAATAAACAAACCTACCGAAACCGCTGTGTTATTTTAGGCGGAAATGGATCAATATCTTTAATAGTTCCGGTAATAAAAGGGCGAGGTTCTAAAATTTTTATAAAAGATTTAAAAATTTCGTACGAGATGGATTGGCAACGAAATCATTGGCGAACAATATTTTCTGCATATAATTCGTCGCCTTATTTCGAATATTATAAAGATGATATTAAACCAATATTTTCGAAACAAACTAAATATTTACTGGATCTGAATCAATCTATTAACGAAACAATTTGTGAGCTACTTGAGATTGATAACACAACAAAACTAACTGTTGATTTTGAGAATGTTCCTGAAAATACATTGAATTATCGTGAAATAATTTCGCCTAAAAACAGAAACCAACCCGACACTAATTTTCATTCAAAAGAATACACACAAGTTTTTTCCGAGAAGTTTAAATTTACACCAAACCTCAGTATTTTAGATCTACTTTTTAATGAAGGGCCAAATAGTTATACAATTTTAAAGGAGAGTTTGAAAAGTTAACAGTTTTCAGTGCCAGTTATAAAAATAATACCATTCGGATTTAATAATCATCAATTGAGAAATAAATATTTTCTATAAACGCATTTCAACCTCTGTTCTTTTTATTTATCTTGCAACATAAATATTATCTAAATCAATAATCAAATGAAAAACTTACTATTATTACTGCTTGCGTTTTTAATGATAAACATTACATCCAACGCTCAAAAAAAACAAGAATTTGAGAAGTCGATAAATATTTTGGTATTTAGCAAAACATCCGGATTTCGTCATGCTTCAATCTCGTCGGGAATAAAAATGCTATCTGATCAAAGTAAAAAACAAAACTGGGTAATTACTGCAACCGAAGATGCATCGTTATTACGAGATGATTTTTTAGCTCGGTTTGATGTAGCTGTATTTTTAAACCCAACCGGCGATGCTATTTGCGATGCAGGTCAAGCTGCCTTCGAGAAGTTTATGAAAAGTGGAAAAGGTTTTGTTGGAATCCATGCTGCGGCAGACTTTGAATACGAATGGGAGTTTTATGGAAATTTAGTTGGTGGTTATTTTCTAACTCACCCGCCGGCACAAAAGGCAACCGTTATTTTCGAAAACTTCGATCACCCGGCAATGAAACCTTTTGAAGGAATGAAAACCTATACAACTTTTGACGAGTGGTATTCGTTTAAAGAAAATCCACGAACGCATGCAAATGTTTTAGCGAGGTTAGACGAAAGCACAATAAAAGCAAAAGACGACAAATGGGAAATGGATGATCATCCGCTGATTTGGTGGAACGACAAAGATGGAATCCGTTCATTTTATACAGTTTTCGGTCATACTCACGAAGCTTTTCAAGACAAATTAATTATTGAGCATATTAAAAATGCAATTAACTGGGCAGCCAAAAGAATTGATTAAAATTTTATTCAAACTATTTTAACGGAATTAGAATTGTATATACTAAAACCTATTTGGTTTTAGTATATACAATTCTAATTTTTCCATGTAGTTTAGGATTATAAAAAATGAAGAAAACAAAAAATTTACAAATAAAACTGGGAATATTTCTGATGATTTTTTCTGGAGTTTTTTTTGCTGCCACACTTATCATCCCCATGTTTGATTTACCCACAAAAACAAAAGTAATCGCTTCAACAACAAGCTTTATTTTAATGGAAATTGTTTTTTGGTCGGGAGGATTATTAGTTGGCAAAGAGCTTTTTACCAAATATAAAAATAGGCTCAATCCTAGAAACTGGTTTATAAAGAGAGATAATAAAACAGAAGATATTTCTACAGATAGTTAAGCAGTATTTTTTACTCTACAATATTTTAAATCCAACAGATAGCATAAACATACTATTTTTACCTTCAATATTGATGTCAGAATACATGGTGCTTCCATGTTCCATGCGTGCATCAAAAGTTAAAAACAGAACATCAATTCCAAGTCCGTATTGCAAGCCCACATAGTTATTTTTAAAAAACTCATTTCCTAAATCACCAATAATGTCTGATTTAGTTACAAAACTAAAAACCGGACCCGCAACAATATGCAAATCAATGGTGCCCCCTTTAATTATATTATAACCCAAAAGCACCGGAGTATCGAAAGTGCTATAATCGAATGACGCCGAAGTATTCAACAAATTTACATCAATATCTCCGCCCTTTTTACTAAAATACATTTCTGGTTGAATAAAAATTTTGTTCCAACCAATTCGACCAAAAGCACCAATGTGGTATCTTACAATAGACTCAGAATTATAATCATCAATATTTAAAAATATTTTTGAAGTATTAATTCCGCCTTTCAAACCAAGATCTAATTTAGGCTGAGCAAATACAAAAGTTGATATTATTAAAAACAGGAATGATATTAATATTTTCTTCATGACTTTTTGTTTTAGTATTTAACGCAAAAATACATTTTTAGGTATATTTCTCACTAAATATTTAAAAAACATATCTGCTAAAGTATATACTCTTTAAAGTATAAAACAAAAAAAGAATAACTTCTGTTATACTGATGTGTGAACTATCCAGAACACGCGGAATAACCATGTAAGTTAATCTTTGTGTAGTTAGCCTTATCTTGAAGTCAAATGCAGCACTTCCGGTTCTTTGGCTGTTTGATTTTAAAATAACTATTGAAATATGATGTCAAAACGACCAGATGCGACTAAACCTGACTGAACCCGGCTGAAACTAATTACCTAAAAATAACAACTTAAAACTACCTTCCTCTACATTCTAAAGAAAAGCCTTTATATTTAAACTTTGAAAGAGAGTTTATTCTATGAAATACAAATGCATAATTTTCGATTGCGATGGCGTATTGGTTGACAGTGAAGCTATTTCTGCTAAAGTTTTTCAGGAAATGGTATTTGAATTGGGATGTTATTTAGATTTTGAAATTATTTTAGAACAAATAACTGGCACTTCCATGAAAAAAAACCTGAAATTTTTTGCAGAAAATATTGATGGTAATTTACCCCTTGATTTTGAAGAGGAATTTAGGAAACGCTCTTTTGAGGCTTATAAAAATGAGCTTAAACCTATAGATGGAATTCATACCCTTATGGACAAAATTACGGTTCCTATTTGTACCGCATCCAGCGGACCACAAAAAAAAATACGACTAAACCTGACTACAACCAATCTAATTGATAAATTTGAAAATAACATTTTTAGTTCTTTCGATATAGATAGCTGGAAGCCAGAACCGAAAATTTATCTGCATGCCGCAAAACAGATGGGATTCGAGCCAAAAGATTGCGTTGTAATTGAAGATAGTGAACCAGGAGTTATTGCTGCCGTAAAAGGTGGTTTCGACGTTTATGTTTTGACAAATAAAAAGAAAAAAGTTGCATTTGAAAACCTCGGGGCCAAAGTTTTCTTTGCAATGGAAGAATTAAATTCTTTACTGGGAATTGATTTATAGAATACGATGCATAATTAAAGTTACATGAAAAAATCTCGCACAACCATAACCGAAATAGCAAATGAACTGGGAGTTTCCCCTTCTACAGTTTCACGGGCTTTAAATAACAATCGGGCTATTAGCGATAAAACGCGAAATGCAGTTGTGAAATTGGCTCAAAAACTTAATTACCAGCCAAATTTGCTTGCTCTTAATTTACTAAAAAAGAAAACGAACACCATTGGTGTAATAGTTCCGGAAATAACAAGCTATTTTTTTTCGTCAATAATTAATGGAATTCAAGATTTTGTTAATCCTCTTGGAATTAATATAATTATTGGGCAATCAAATGAGTCATACGAAGAGGAAAAAAATATTGTACAAACTTTTGCATCAATTAGGGTTGATGGATTTTTAATTTCTCCTTCATCTGAAACCAAAAAATTTGATCATTTGGAAACTTTGGTAAATAATAATATACCTCTTGTTATTTTCGACAGAGATTGCGAGGGCATTGAAATAGATAAAGTTTTTGTTGATGAATACAAGGGAGCTTTTCAGGCTGTTGAATACCTTATTCAAACGGGTTGCAAAAGAATATCACACATCGCAGGACCCCCTTCCCTTTCTACAGCTCGTCATCGTTTACAAGCATATAAAGATGCTCTGAAAAAGCACAATTTGCCAATTAATAAAGATTATATTGTTGAGAGTAAGGGCTTTAAGCCTAAGCATGGAATCAAACCAACAAAACGATTGCTTTCTCTTCCAAATCCACCCGATGCTATTTTTGCCATAAACGATGGTGTGGCAATTGGTGCAATGCATGTAATAAAAGAAGCAGGCATCATTATTCCCGATGAGATTTCTGTAATCGGTTTTGATGATGATCCGCACTCATGTTATTTTAAACCTTCATTGTCAACGGTTTGGCAGCCAACTTATGATATGGGGATGCTCTCTGCCCGTATTCTCATGAAACGTATTAATACAAATAATGACCTTTCCAAAATTAGGGTTGAATTGTTTTTCCCCGAGCTAATTATTCGAGAATCATCTTTTAAAATTTCAGAATAATTTACTATCGAATTAACAGTAAGCTTGTTTAAAGTAAGCTTTTATTACAAATTCAATTACACGGCATTACAAATTCAAATTGTATTAGACAACCTCAGAAAAAAAGTAATTGCTTTCCAAGATATTTTAAAAAATAAAGGCGGACAAAAATTGCCCGCCTATACCGTAATCTAAATTAACTAAACTAACTCCATCTATTAGTATGAATCATTTTGTGTAAGAAATCCTTCTGCAACAGACGCACCGTCAATAGCTGTCTGTGGAATTGGGAAAAGACGTTTTTTAACATCACTGTTGGTTTTCTCAATCAGTGAATCTTCATATTTCCCGAGACGAATCATATCTGTTCTTCTTTGGTGTTCCCAGTAAAATTCGAATCCACGCTCACGGAAAAGAATATCAATATTCATTTCGGTTAAAGCTGGTGGTGTTACTTCCGGTCTTGCAGTTCTTGAAGCTCTGACCAAATTTACATCCGCAAGGGCACCATTAGCATCTCCTTTATGAAGTTTTGCCTCACCCCTCAACATATACATATCAGCCAATCGCAAAATTACAAGGTCGTGCTCGCCTTTGCTTGTTCCATTGTGTGAAACTCTACTCCAATCGTATTTTTGTACTCTGTATCCTCTGTTATAATCACTTCCTTCGGCTGTATAATCAATCTCTAAAAGATAATCTACAAACGCATCAGCGGCAGCTCTTCTATAATCTCTCATTGGTCCCAAATAATATTCACCCTCGTCATCAGTATGAAATGGTTGTTTGTGTCCATCATTTTGCAGCCCAATTTGTAAGCCACGGTAAATACCCCGGTTTAGCTTAAAGTCTTCAGCTGCAATTGTTGAATCTTCTGGAACAACTAACCTTTCCCACCAAAACCTGCAATCAGCATCAGCAGGATCAACATCGCCATAAGCATCTACCCAACTCTGATAAAACTCCTGAGTAATAGCTCCACCATCCGTACCATCTCCACCCGGAAATAATGGATTACCATAAAAATGACCCGACATAGACCAATAACACATACGATTGTGCGCTTCACTCATGTCAGGACGTTGATCAATTGCAAGAATCAATTCTTTATTGGTATGGTTATCATTGTCAAAACAATCGAAATACTCCGGAGACATAGTATAATCGTAGTCATTTATCACCTTGGTACTGTACTCAATTACTTTATCCATATCAGCATCAGTAAAATTAAAACTTGCGGCATAAGGATCGCGCCAAACTGCTGCATTGATATGTAAACGTGTTAAAAGCGCATATGCACCACCTTGTGTTAATCGACCTGGACCAACATCAGTTTTTAAATCACCAATAACAGCTTCTAATTCAGACTTTATATATTCAACAGCTTCATCTCCTCGTAATACAGTAGAAAGTTCATTGGGATCTTCTTTTTGAAAAGCGATTCCCCATAAATCCAATACTAACATATTGTAATATGCCCGCATTCCTCTCACTTCTGCCAAAAATGTTTTAGCTGAGGCATCTGTTTCGACTAAAGGAGTTAAGGTAGCTATCGCACTCACAGTTCTTGAAAGCAAGAGTGTTAGGTCATTCCATGTGTCCTTAATCTTATTATTTGTTGACAAGCATTCGTGTTGGTGCAATTGGTAAAAAACGCCACCATCATACCAGTCTTTTCCTCCACGTGCAGGCAAAATCCCTTCATCTGAAGAAATTATCTGTAAACAAAATAAATGCGTATGCAAGAAAAGTCGAGGTAGTAATGCATAAGCAGGTGCAACCACACTTGTTACAATTTCATCTTCAGAAACACTACCTGTAAGAGATTCGTCTAAAACCTGTTCCTCAAGGTCTGTACAACTCCAGCTAAATAGCATGGCAAATGCCAAAAAGGCGAATTTTATCTTATTTTTCATTTGATTTTTCATAATAAATTAATTAAAACGTTACGTTTAGTCCAATTACAAATGCTCTGGCTTTTGGATATCCGTTATCATCTATTCCAAACGATTGTATTCCCCCGCTGGATTTATCCTGGTTCACTTCTGGATCGAATCCACTATAATTCGTAATTACAAACAAATTCTGACCGGTAAAAGATAAACGCAAGTCTTTTGCCCAGTTTCCAATACCCATCGCATTTGTATCAAAAGTATAACCCAAAGTCGCATTGTTCAAACGAAAGAATGAACCATCTTCCAAATAACGTGTAGATACGAGTGCTGCATTTGTAATTGCTTCCTCCGGAAATTCAATTGCTTTAGCAATTACATTGTTTGAAGTTGCCAGCTGACCTTTATAAAATTTATTCATGGCAGTATGGTTATAAATTTCATTGCCAGAAACGCCATTAAAATTAAGGCTTAAATCAAATTTCTTATAACTCATATTAGTATAAAAATTATACATCACATCTGGTAATGCACTTCCAACAACCATCGGATTTTTGTCGCCTCCTTCATAAGTTGAAAGACCGTCTGCTCCTATTCCTGTAAACTTTAACATATGAAAAGAACCAATCGGATAACCATTTATCATTCCATTAATTGTAGCTCCTGTTTGCCCTGAACCTGAAGCTGAACCGGTGGTTAGCACAGAAAATGGAGAATCTTCAACCACATTATTAATAAACGTTGCGTTAGCTCCAACAGAGTAGGAAAATCCATTGTCGTTTCTGTATTGATAATCCAGGGCTATTTCTAATCCTTTATTAATAATATTCATACCATCAACATTTGTCCAATAAGTTGGAGCTGGAGACACGGGATCGAATGCAGCAACTTCAACCAAAATATTTGTGGATGTTTTGTGGAAATAATCAATAGTTCCAGAAAGGGCACCATCTAGCAATCCAAAATCTAATCCAATATTAGTTTGCTTAGAAACCTCCCACTGAATGTCTGGATTTGCCAAACGCGTATAAACTGTTCCAACCGGATAAGGCCCCGATTCACTTAATGGATAACTAACTTTACCATCTGTAGATGATTGGTAAGATTCCTTTGTAATTTTAGCCGGAATCTCCTGGTTTCCTGTTTGTCCCCAACCTGCACGAAGTTTTAAATTAGTGAACGGTGCCGAGTCCATGAAAGCTTCTTCTGAGATTCTCCAACCTGCTGCAAATGATGGGAAAGTACCATACTTATTATTTCCACCAAATTTAGATGAACCATCAACTCTTACAGTACCGGTTAACATATATTTACCCTGATAGTTATATGTTGCCCTACCAAAATAAGATTGTAATTCATTAATTCGAGCCCAGCCGGAAGGTCTGTTTTGAGACAAATCGAGTTGCTGTCCTAAACCAGGATTATAACGAGGTTCAATACCATTGGGTTCAAATTCAATTATATTCCAGCTTCTCGATCTTTCATCTGTTTTTTGATAAGAATATCCCCCCAATAAAGATAAATTGTGATCATCAAAATCAGCTGTGTAAGTCAGATAATTTTCAATAAGAGTGTTTGTCCCATTAAAAAAACTTTGTCCCAAGCGTCCTTCAATATAGGGATCTACACTTGGCATTTCTTGTGAGTCAGAATCACTTGACCTGTTTTCGTATCCTAAATTTAGTTTGTAAACCAGTCCATCAATTATTTCAAATGAAGGGGCTATATTAACAATCAATTTACGACTTTCATTAAAGTTCGTATATAGTTCTGCCTGGCTAAGAGGATTTATCACATCAGGATATTTGGTTGCTTCACCATTTGAATCATAAGCCGGGTAAGTTGGATTAAAACTAAGCATATTGGATACGATTGTCCCCTGATGTGCATTTTCACCTGTCTCAATGGTTGAATTCAGGTTAAAGTCGATATTCAACCTTCCGTCCATCAATTTTTGTGTTGCACTTACTCGTGCACTATATCTTTTTATACCGCTGTTAATAACAATACCTTCCTGGTCTAAATACCCTAAAGAAGCACGATAAGTAAGCTTATTTGTACCTCCCGACAGAATAAGGTTATGGTCATGAGTAATTGCAGTTTGCATTAATTCATCCTGCCAATCTGTATTTGCACCTCTGTCTTCTAATATACCTCCTACGGCAACAACCTGTTTGCGGAATTCATCAGCACCAAACACAGGCATTTTTTTAGCGATTGTTGATATCCCAATATTTGAGGCTATGGATACCTGAGAAACACCAGATTTTCCTTTTTTAGTTGTTATCAGAATAACTCCGTTTGCACCACGAGAACCATAAATTGCGGTTGCCGATGCATCTTTCAAAACATCCATCGTTTCAATATCCTCAGGATTGATAAAGTTTAAAGGACTGCTACCCGAACCCGTTCCTGCCATACCAATAGGAAATCCGTCAATGACAAACAATGGCCCAGAACCTTGCCTTATTGTTCCTTGCCCACGAATGGTTATCCGCTGTCCACTACCCGGTGCTCCACTTGAAGAGGTTACATTTACCCCAGATACTTTTCCCTGTAAGAGTTGACCTGGAGAAGTTGCCACACCTTTATTAAAGTTCTCACTTCGTACAGAAGTAACAGCCCCGGTGATATCCTTCTTTTTCTGGATACCATAACCAATGGCAATTACTTCTTCCAAACCAATAGTTTGTTCTACTAATACAATATTAAAAGTTGTTTTTCCTTCAATTGCAGCTTCTTGGGGTTGCATTCCCACGAAAGTAAATAACAAAATTTCTGCAGATGCTGGTACAGCTAACTGAAATTTTCCATCAATATCAGTTGAAGTACCAGTTGTAGTACCTTGCACGATAACCGTAACCCCGGGGATTGGTTGCCCATCCGATCCAGCAACAGTTCCGGAAATCGGCTTGTTCTGTGCCATTACTCCTTGTACACAAAAAATTGCGACAAGAATTAGACTGTAATAAATAGATTTAATCATTCATTAAAATTTTAGTTAATTAATTTAAAATCATCTTAAAATTAGAACTTTTAAATCGATACTTTAAACAATATTAACGAGAAAAGTTATGCAAAGGTTTGCATGATTCCAAAATTGATTTGATCAAACAATTCTGTGTTTCTTTACTTTAGCGCGTTTCTTAGATGCATTATAATTATTAGAATGATTTGTTAAACTATTCGAACTAAATTGTGTGTTTTAAGATATCTCCATAAAAGACATGGATAATATCAAATAAGACTTTCATGATTATGAGATCTTAGAATAATCCTATAAATTATCTTTTATGAACAATGCAAACCTTTGCATAAACTATTTATCTTTTTTATTTGTGATGAACATATATATTGAAGTACATTTGATTTAGTTTTTAAATTAAAAGCAGAATTTTAAATGCTTGTTTCAACAAAAAATATTTTTAAAAATTGTTACGGTAAATATGGCATTGCTGCTGTAAATGTTTGGGATATGGAGCAAATTCATGGTTTGTTTAGTGCCGCACAAAAAGCGAATGCCCCGTTTATCATTCAAACTACACCGGTAGCAAGAAATTACGCTGGTCCCGAAATGTTAATTTCAATGATTTCCGCTGCGGCTAAAATTTATCCCAAAACGGTATTTGCCATTCATCTCGATCATGGTAATAAAGAGCATGCTTTTCAAAGTATCGATTCAGGCGATTATACTTCTGTAATGATTGATGCTTCGCATGAAACATTCGAAACTAACATTTCAATTACAAAGGCAGTTGTTGAAAAAGCTCATTTAAAAAATATTGTTATTGAAGCTGAATTGGGAGTTTTAAGTGGAGTTGAAGATGATTTAATTGTAGGAGAAAATCAAAAGAGATTTACACAGCCTGCGGAAGTTGAAGAGTTTGTTAAACAAACGGGGTGCGATAGTTTGGCAGTTGCAGTTGGAACCAGTCATGGGGCATACAAATTTTCTGGAAGGCAGGGACTTCAGTTTGATATTCTTGAAAAAATTCAGAAAAAATTACCAGGTTTTCCATTGGTACTTCACGGTGGTTCGGCGGTAAATAAAGAAGAGATTCAACGTATTAACGCAGCCGGCGGCCAGTTAGGAATCGATGCACGTGGCGTTTCCGACGAGGAATTGATAAAAGCCATTCAATTTGGAGTTTGTAAAATAAACATTGCCACCGATGCGCGATTAATCTGGACACGTGTAAATCGTGAATTCTTTAAAAATACCCCAACGCAGTTTGATCCAATTATCCCTGGAAAAAAATATATGCAGGCATTCGAAAAATTCAACCTTGAAAAATTTGAATTACTTAAATCTGTTGGAAAAGCAAAAGGAATTAAATAATTGAACAATGATACAAAACAAAAAATATCCACTTCTGGCAAAATCTGATTCTGATAAAGGAATTTATCAAAGTGTGCTGAAAGAGGATGCCGGTTGGCAGTTTTTAAGTTTTCAAGCTCGGTTAATGAAAAAGGGCGAAAAATGGAACGGTAACACCGGAGGAAATGAATATGCCATTATTTTGTTGGGCGGCAACTATGCAGTAAAAACGGACAAGGGAAACTGGAAAACACTTAATGGTAGAAAAAATGTTTTTAGCGGCATTGCACATACCTTGTATCTTCCCAGAAATACAGAATTCGAATTAACTGCCGATAGTGACATGCTTGACATTGCTTATGGATGGTGCGAAACGGACGAAGATCATCCTGCATATTTTAAACGCCCCGAAGAGGCAGCAATTGAAATCAGAGGCGGCGATAATGCAACCCGCCAAATTAATGGTCTTATTCAACCAGGATTTGATTGTCATCGATTAATCTCAGTTGAAGTTTACACACCTTCAGGAAACTGGAGTTCGTTCCCTGCGCATAAACATGACACTAGAAAAGTTGATGCTGAAGGTAATGTTGTGGAAGCCTGTTTAGAGGAAACATATTTTTATAAAATAGATAAACCACAGGGTTTTGCAATTCAGCAGGTTTACAACGACGACCGGAGTTTAGACGAGATTGCAGTTGCACGAAATAATGATGTAGTGTTAGTTCCAGAAGGTTACCACCCGGTTGTGGCAGGGCACGGATACAATGTTTATTACCTCAATTTTTTAACTGGTAGCGACCAATCGCTGGCAAACACCGACGATCCTGATCATAAATGGGTTTACGATTCGTGGAAAGGACTCGATCCGCGGATTCCTTTGGTAACAGCTGAAATGAATAACAGATAGAATATGAGTACTGAGATGATTATTAATAAGACTAAAAAACAAAATAGATAAAACCTCTTTTGCTCACTACTAAATACTTACAACTAAATACTAAAAATCTAAAAATGGAAAAAATATACGATGTAACAACCTACGGAAGATCTTCGATTGACCTATATTCACAAGAAGTTGGTGCTCCGTTTGAAGACATTCCGGGTTTTCACGCATTTGTTGGCGGCTCGCCATTAAATATTGCAGTGGGTTGCAGCAGACTCGGATTAAAAGCTTCGTTATTAACAGGAGTTGGAAAAGATAAAGTAGGTGATTTTCTCCTCAACTTTTTGGAAAAGGAAAAAGTAGTAACAGAAAATATTCCGGTAATTGAAGGAGCCAGAAGCTCCGCCGTATTATTAGGAATTGAACCACCAGACAGATTTCCATTGGTTTATTACAGAGATAATTGTGCGGATTCGCAAATAACTATCGACCATGTTTTAAAAGCTGGAATTGAAAAGTCAAGGTTACTCGAAGTTTCAGGCACCGCATTAAATATCGAACCAACGCGGAGTTCTGCTTTTCTTGCTGCAGAAATTGCCCAGACGAATGATATTCCTGTTATGCTCGATCTCGATTTCCGCGCCGACCAATGGCACGATATCAGGGCATTTGGAATTACAACTCGCGCATTTATGCGAAATGTAAATATTGTGTTGGGAACTGAAGAAGAAATTTTGGCGGCTTATCTCACCGATGAATCTCAGCTGAATATCAGTCATCAGCAAATTTCTGCTCCCGAAATTAAGGGTGATATTAATATTGCAATTAATGGAATTCTGGAATTAGGAGTTGATGCCTTAATCGTTAAAACGGGCTCGCGCGGTGCAATTGTTTATTTACCCGATGGAACAATCCAGGAGGTTCCCGGATTCCCGGTCGAGGTTGTAAATATTCTGGGAGCAGGCGATGCTTTTGGTGCTGGTTTTATTTACGGATATTTAAAAGGATGGAATTTGTACAAATGTTGCCGCATGGGAAATGCTTGCGGAGCACACGTTGTAACCCAATTGGGTTGTGCTAATTTCACGCCTTATGAAAACGAAATTTTGGAATTTATTGAATCGAAGGGTGGGTTTTAAGCGACCAAATTTTAGATACTAAAATCAAGATACAAGACGAAGGAATTTTAATAAACTTAATATCACCATTCTTGGTCTTGATTCTTGGTTCTTGGTTCTTATATCTAATTTGAAAATTATGAAAACAAAAAAATTAACAGTTGCACAAGCAACCATCGAATACCTCAAAAATCAGTACTCCGAAAGAGATGGAGTTGAACATGCGTTTTTTGCAGGGTGCTTTGGTATTTTTGGTCATGGCAATCTTGCCGGATTTGGACAAGCATTACAACAGTCGCCCGATTTTAGATATTTTCTGGTACGCAACGAGCAAGCAGCCGTTCATACAGCAGTTGGTTATGCAAAAATGAAAAACCGGCTTTCAACTTTTGTATGTACTTCGTCTATCGGACCTGGTGCAACAAATATGATTACCGCGGCAGCTGGTGCTACCGTTAACCGACTTCCTGTATTACTTATGCCCGGCGATATTTTTGCTCAGCGAAAAGTTGCTCCGGTTTTACAACAGTTAGAATCTGCTACATCGCAAGATATTTCTGTTAACGATTGTTTCAAACCCGTTTCAAAATACTGGGATCGAATTAACCGACCCGAACAACTAATTACTTCGCTTCCCGAAGTGATGCGTGTTTTAACTTCGCCTGTTGACACTGGCGCAGTTACACTTTGTATTCCTCAGGATGTTCAGGCAGAAGCGTACGATTTTCCGCTTGAAATGTTCGAGAAACGAATCTGGCATATTCCGCGTCCACGACCAGACAAAAATTCTATACTGCGCGCAGTTGAGTTAATTAATTCAGCAAAAAAACCAATGATTATTGCCGGCGGTGGTGTGATATACAGCGAGGCAGAAGAAGCACTAAAAACCTTTGTTCATGCCACAGGAATTCCTGTAGGTGAAACCTTTGCAGGAAAAGGCTCGCTTTGTTACGATGACCCACATAATTTGGGTGCAACTGGCGCCACCGGAACCGAGGGTGCAAATGCAATAAGCACCAAAGCAGATGTGGTAATTGGAATTGGTACCAGATATGGCGATTTTACAACGGCATCAAAAACAGCATTTCAAAATAAAAATGTAGAATTTATTAACATAAATATTGCTGAATTTGATGCACACAAACACAGTGGTTTGGCATTAACCGGCGATGCAAAAGTGATTTTAGAAGAACTTACTGAAAAATTGGAAACTTATAAAGTTGATGATTCATACCGAAAAAAAGTAGCTGACTACAATAAAAGCTGGGATGAAAAAGTGTCTCGGGCATACCAAGTCGTAGAAAGTGATATTCCAAGCCAGGCAGAAGTTTTAGGTGCTGTCAATAATTTCTCTGCACCCAAAGATGTTGTTCTTTGTGCATCGGGTAGTGCACCCGGCGACTTGCATAAATTATGGCGTACCCGCGATTCAAAAGGCTTTCATCTTGAATATGGATATTCGTGTATGGGATACGAAATTTCAGGTGGTTTAGGAGCAAAAATGGCTTGTCCTGATCGCGAAATTTATGTGATTCTTGGAGACGGCGGATATTTAATGATGCCTTCCGAAATAATAACTTCTTTGCAGGAAAGGTATAAACTCACCATAATTTTAATTGATAATAATGGTTTTGCAAGTATTGGAGGCTTGTCGAAATCGATTGGCGGCGAAGGATTTGGGACAAAATATTTATATCGCGACAAAGAATCTGGAATACTAAATGGTGAGCAGCTTCCTGTTGACCTTGCAAAAAATGCTGAAAGTCTTGGAGCTAAAGTTATTAAAACCACAGATATCGCTTCGTTTAATGAAGCGCTAAAAAATTCAAAAAAAGAAGAAAAAACAACTGTTATTTATATTGAAACAGTTCCCGAAAGAAAGATGGCAGGTTACGGTCATGCGTGGTGGGATGTACCAATTGCTGAGGTTTCAGAATCTGAAGCTGTACAAAAAGCACATGAAAATTATGAGAAACAAAAGAAAAATCAGAGATATTTTTTTTAGTTCATTTATCTGAAATTTAATTTTACTAAAAAAGATAATATACTGGAAGTAAGCAGAATAAAACTTTTTACTTTCTACTTAAAACTTTAACATGCTAACAGTTGTCACATTTATCGGTTTTACTGCTTTCGTCGCATTTTATGCCTGGTTTAAACTGCGTAATGATAAAATGAATTCCGCCGATGATTATTTTCTCGGTGGACGAAGTTTAACAGGAATCGTAATTGCCGGTTCAATGTTGCTTACCAATATTTCCACGGAACATTTGATTGGAATGAACGGCTCGTCGTACAAAAACGGCTTTATTATTATTGGTTGGGAAGTAACTTCAGCTTTGGCACTTGTTGTAGCAGCCATTTATTTCATACCGAAATATTTGAGAATGGGATTGACCACAATTCCTGAATACCTTGAAAAACGATTCGATGGAACAACACGTAGTTTTATTGCCCTTTTTCTTGTGGTTTCATTTGTATTTACGTTGTTGCCCATAGTTTTATACACTGGAGCCATCAACCTTGAAAGTATCTTTAATATTTCTGAAGTACTTGAAGTAAGCAAATCACAGGGACTTTGGATAACCGTGGTTGCCATTGGTATAATTGGTTCGTTTTATGCCATTTTTGGGGGACTAAAAGCAGTGGCCGTTTCCGATACTATTAATGGTTATGGTTTATTGATTGGAGGAATATTGGTTCCGATTATCGCTCTTTTTAGTATTGGAGATGGGAATGTTATGGCAGGTCTTACAAAAGTATTTGAACATGCGCCGGAAAAGTTTAATGTGGTTGGGGCAAAAGATTCGGTGATGCCATTTGGAGTTCTTTTTACAGGATTGATTATTAACCAACTTTATTTTTGGGGGATGAATCAAACCATAATTCAACGTGCTCTTGGTGCGAAAAATTTAAAAGAGGCACAAAAAGGCTTACTTTTCACAGGGGTTTTGAAAATATTTGTACCTATAATAATTGTGCTTCCAGGCGTTATTGGGTTCTACTATTTTGGCGATTCGATGTATGAAAACCAGGATCATATTTACCCAGCACTTATAAAAAAAGTACTGCCAGTTTGGATGGTTGGCTTTTTTGCTGCAGTAGTTATGGGAGCAGTTTTAAGTACATTCAATAGTGTTTTGAACAGTGCGGCAACCATTTTCAGTATCGACGTTTACAAAAGACACTTGAAAAAAGATGCAAGTGAAAAACGTTTGGTATGGATCGGTCGATTAACATCATCGATACTTGCATTTTTTGCAATTGTAACAGCACCTCTTGTGGCCAATGCACCGGAGGGACTGTACCAGCTCTTGCAGCAATTGAATGGGATTTTCTTTATTCCGGTTGCGTCGATCATGCTTGCAGGATTTTTCCTGAAAAGGATATCGGCTATTGCCGCCAAATCTGCGTTATTTTTTGGCTTAGTTTTTTATATTACAATGACATTTATCTTAAAGGTGGATGTGCACTTT
>DAOVTY010000322.1 GCA_030632865.1 Bacteroidota bacterium | reverse complement strand
GAATTTTCGACTATGGTCTTCCACCGTTCTATATCCCATGGAACCAAATCTGATAGTTCTGTAACATCCTGTTGCAATATTTCCTGAACAATAGGTACGTTCAAACCCGTTAACTGAAATAATTCACAGTTAGATTCTGTCACACTTCCATCGGCAATTGTCCAGTTATTAAAAACCCATGCACGATTAATTTCTGTAGTTCCTCCCTGAGTAATAGTAATTCTGTATCCGCCATCTGCCAATCCAGAAATTTCAGAATTATTAGCATCGCTACTTTCCGAGAAATAGAATTCAAAATCAGCAGTCGTACTATTGTATTTTTCCCAAAGAAAAGTTTTTGTACCTACTAAATCTGTGAAAATCTGTAATCTTCCAACTTCATCAATATCACTGGTTGTACAAAAAATAAATATACTATCGATTTCAGGGAAAGTAGTATAATTTGTCTCATCGGAACCTCCAGAACCGGGGGCAGAAATTTGGGCCTGTAATGATGTTGAAATCATAAAAATCAACAAAAATCCGAACAAGTAAAAAAAAATTCTCTTCATAAATACCACTATTTGAGCTACAATATTAACGTATAATTTTAATTTAATTGTTTTGTTTAGCACAAAATTAGAGTTATCGTGCTGAAAATTATAAATACAATAATAGGAATTTCTGAAAAGAGTAAAGTAAAAAAGGCGAACAATTTTAAATACTGGAGTTTACAATTGAAAATGAAGGGTTTAAAATTAATAATCAACTTAAGAAATTACTTTTTAATAGATTACAAAATTTTGTTGATAAATGCATTGGTAAAAACAGCAAAATCAACCTAACAACTTTTACTTTTGTTTTTTGTTTTGAAGTAAAAATATAACTGTATTGGATTATCTAAAAGATTTAAATAAAGTTCAGAAAGAGGCTGTTATTAGAACAGAAGGACCGGCATTGGTAATTGCCGGGGCAGGTTCTGGCAAAACTCGCGTATTAACCTACCGGATTGCACATCTGTTAAATCAAGGAGCTCGCCCATCAACTATTCTTGCTCTAACTTTTACAAACAAGGCTGCGCGCGAAATGAAAGATCGAATTGCCAAAGTTGCTGGCGAAAATATGGCACGATACCTCTGGATGGGAACATTTCATAGTGTATTTGCTAGAATACTTCGAGCCGAACACGAGGCAATTGGATACCCGTCGAACTTTACAATTTACGATAGCGCTGATAGCAAAAGTCTAATAAAAACAATAATTAAAAGTTTACAGTTAGACGATAAAATGTATAAACCAAATGTAGTTGCAAGCCGAATTTCGATGGCTAAAAACAACCTTATTACACCAATGGTTTATGCAAATAATACCGAAATTAAAAAAACTGACAAAAGCATTAGAATGCCTGCAATTGCCGAAATTTATAAAGAGTATGCAAAACGTTCTTTCCTTTCGGGGGCAATGGATTTTGATGATTTACTTCTAAAACCAAATCTACTTTTTAGAGATAAACCAGATATTCTGAAAAAATATCAGGATAGGTTTGATTATGTTTTAGTTGATGAGTACCAGGATACAAACTTTTCGCAATATATGATTGTGAAAAAATTATCGGCAGCGCATAAAAATATATGTGTAGTTGGCGACGATGCTCAAAGTATATATTCTTTCCGCGGTGCAAGGATTGAAAATATCCTCAATTTTAAAAATGACTATCCAGATCACAAAACTTTTAAACTCGAACAAAACTATCGATCAACACAAACAATTGTAAATGCGGCAAACAGCATAATTGCTAAAAATAAACGGCAAATTCCGAAAACTGTTTTTTCTAAAAAAGACCCTGGAAAACCAATTAAAGTTCTTTCGGCGTTAACTGATAACGAAGAGGGTTTTTTGGTGGCTCAGGAAATTGCTGAAACACAACTTCGCGACCATTACAAATATCAGGATTATGCAATTTTATACCGTACAAATGCACAATCAAGAATATTTGAGGAGTCGCTACGCAAAAGAAATATTCCATATAAAATTTATGGTGGTTTAAGTTTTTATCAACGCAAAGAAATTAAAGATTTACTGGCATATTTTCGCATAACAATAAATCCGGCTGACAACGAAGCGTTAAAAAGAATCATAAATTTTCCGGCACGTGGAATTGGTACAACTACGATGCTAAAACTGGAAACTACAGCAGCAAATAATGAAACTACAATCTGGAATATAATAACGAAGTTGGGCGAATCGAACCCTGCAAATTTAAATAAAGGCACAGTCTCTAAAATCCAAAGTTTTACTGCTCTCATAAAAAACTTCACAACTTTTGCTAACGAAAATGAAGCTTTTGATACTGCAACTACCATTGCAAAACAAACGGGCATTTTAAAAGATTTGTATAACGATAAATCGCCCGAAGGATTAAGTCGCCACGAAAATATACAGGAGCTTTTAAATGGGATTAAGGAATTCACTCTTTCGGCAAAAGAGGAAGATCGCCCCGATAAACTCGAAAGTTTTTTAGAAGATGTTGCTCTACTTACTGATCAGGACAATGAAAAGGATGAAGATTTCGATAAAGTAACTTTAATGACAATTCACTCGGCAAAAGGATTGGAATTTAAAAATGTGTTTGTTGTTGGGTTGGAAGAGAATCTTTTCCCATCGCAACCACGAAACAATAATAACACAGAAGATGCACTGGAAGAGGAACGCCGGCTGTTTTATGTTGCACTAACACGCGCCGAAGAAAATGCCTGGTTTTCGTATGCCAACCAAAGGTACCGTTGGGGAAATCTTGATTTTTGTTCGCCAAG
>DAOVTY010000339.1 GCA_030632865.1 Bacteroidota bacterium | reverse complement strand
TTAACGGGCTGTCCGCAAGTAGTTCACCTGCAGATTTTTTTCAGCTGATGAATCGATTGGGTCCATCCGTATTATTGAGCAGGTGACGGAGAGTCACCAACTCAGCAGTATACAATAAGCTGATTGAACAACTGAAACTAAAAACTACTCCCCACCCCACTCTAAAAAATCATCAACTCTGTAAATAATTTTATTATTGTCTATTAACCATTTTATTACTTGCCGCATTTTTTGCTGGTCGCCCTTTAATTTTAAAAGAAGGTTTTCGTAAGTAATCGGTGTTTTCAATATTTTCTTAACCTGTTTTCCAATAGTTTCAAATTCAAACGAACTAAGCTCAAACGATTTTAACGATTTACAAACATCGCAAACTCCACACCTGGCGGCATCTGTTTCTCCAAAATATTCCAATAAAATCTGACTTCGGCATTTGGAAGCACTGCTTGCATATTCAATAACCGATTCTATTCTTTTTGTCAGCTCATTTTTACGTAAATCGTAAGTATCTCTCGAAATTTTCAGTCGCTCTAGGCTAACTCTCTCCTTTACAAAAAATATAAACGGGGCTCTGTTTTGCGGAACATAATCTATTATATTCGATTTTCTCAAATGTTTCAGATAGTTGTAAACTTGCTCTCTATCAAACCCCAAACGTTTTGCAAGTAACTCTTCGTCAATTCTCACATAACCAGTAAACAGCCCGGTATAAGAGCGCAAAATTAATTTTACAAAACCATCTAAATTGGCATTTGCCACCTGAAATTTATATAAATCGTCGCGAGAAACGGTAAAATATACCCGAGACGGACTATCAACTTCATCAGTAAATTCTACATAACCTTCGCGTTGCAAAATTTTTAGGCTGTTGTAAACCATTGCCTGCTGAAATTTAAATACTTGTGCAAACTCTTGCAAATGAAATTCGAATATTTGCGATTTTCCAAATCCTTGTGCAATTTGCAAAAAGTTACAAAGGGCATCGTAAATTCTTTTGATGTTCTTCACTTCTGGAAAAGCAATTTTTATATGCTTCTTTAATTTGGTAGTATCTGTATTATTATAAAGTAATACTGCAGCCGATTTTCGTCCATCTCTCCCCGCTCTCCCTGCTTCCTGATAATATGCCTCCAACGAATCGGGCGGCTGAATATGAATTACAAAACGTACATTTGGTTTATCAATTCCCATCCCAAATGCGTTTGTAGCAACTATTACCCGTGTTTCACCTTCCAGCCAACTATCTTGTTTTCTGCTTCGCACAAGATTACTTAATCCGGCATGATAAAAATCGGCAGAAATATTATTTGCTCGCAAATCATCTGCAATTTCGCGAGCTGCTTTTCGGCTTCTCACATAAATTATTCCCGAGCCTTTTACTTTAGATATGGTTTCTAATAAATAGCCAGTTTTGTTTTCCATTCCTCGAACCAAATAACTGAGGTTCTCTCTTTCAAAAGACATTTTCAGAATATTTTTTTTCTGAAATCCCAGTTTATCTTGAATGTCATCGGCAACTTTTGGTGTGGCAGTTGCAGTTAATGCTAAAAAATTAACTTTAGGTAGTATTTTACGAAGCTCTACTATGTTCATGTAACTTGGTCTGAAATCGTAACCCCATTGCGAAATACAATGTGCTTCGTCAATAGTTACCAAATTAACATCCATTTGCACCAAGAGCTCTTTAAACCGTTCGGAGTTTAATCTTTCAGGAGAAATATATAGGAATTTATATTCGCCCCAAACAGCATTGTCCAATGTTAATTTTATCTCTCGTGGCGACATTCCACTATGTACGGCGAGAGCTTTAATTCCACGTCGGTTAAGACTCTCAACCTGATCTTTCATTAAAGCAATTAACGGAGTAATTACAATACAAATACCACTTTTCGACAATGAATAAACCTGAAATGTAATGGACTTTC
>DAOVTY010000048.1 GCA_030632865.1 Bacteroidota bacterium | reverse complement strand
TCATGCAAAAGTTGTTGTAAACTGGCCTACGGTAAAAGTCTATGTCGAAAACAGTAAAATTCCTTCGTTAAATGTTAAAATGAAAAGTGAATTTAATAATGGTAAAATAGGATTTTGGGTAGGTAACGGATCCGATGGTGAGTTTAAAAACCTGGTAGTAACAAAAAAGTAATCTGCTTATAGAGAGAATAAGTAACTATCCCAGTTTACACTTCCTCAACTTTGAACTTTAAACTAAATGAACTACGAAATTAAAATAACCGGGAAAGTTCAAGGCGTGGGGTTTAGATATTTTGCACATCAGAAAGCTACAGAAATTGGAATAAAAGGGTGGGTGAAAAATAGTCGCGACGGAGGAGTTATGATTATTGCACGAGGAGACGAAATCGATTTAACCACTTTCATGGATTATCTGCAAATTGGACCTGTTCGTGCAAGAGTAGACAATATTTCGAAATGCAACACACAATTTTCAATAAAACTAGAAGATTTTGCAATAAAATATTAGCATGCCAATGAAGCTAATTTTGCAGATAAAAGCTGCAATATATCTGTGTTAATCATTTTTGGCAGCATCATTAGTGTTCCAATAAATCAACTTAATATTTTGAGTAAAATATAATTACATTTACCACCAAACAAAATTATTTTGGAAAAACAAAACTACCACATGTCTCCGGAACAATTTCGAGAGGAGGGTAAGAAAGTAATAGACTGGATTGCCGATTACTACGAGAACATTGAAAAATATCCTGTACTATCGCAAGTTAAACCGGGCGAAATAAAAGAATCTCTGCCAGCAAATGCACCAAAAAAAGGTGAGTCGTTAGATGAGATGATGAAAGATATAGACGAAAAAATTATGCCAGGAATTACACACTGGCAATCGCCAAATTTTTATGCTTATTTTCCGGCAAACACATCTTTCCCTTCTATTTTAGGCGATTTAATATCATCAGGACTTGGAGTTCAAGGAATGATTTGGGCAACCAGCCCGTCAGCCACCGAATTAGAAACACGCGTTTTAGACTGGCTAGCAGATATGATGGAAATGCCCGAAAAGTTTAAATCAACATCAACAGGCGGTGGAGTAATTCAAGACACCGCTTCAACTTCGGCTTTAACCGCAATAATTGCAGCACGCGAAAGGGCTACAAAATTTGAATCAAATAAAAAAGGAAACCAACAAAAACTAGTTGCTTATATTTCAACACAAACGCACTCATCAATAGAAAAAGCCGTAAAAATTGCAGGCATCGGAACTGATAATTTACGTTTAATTGATGTGGACGAAAAATTTGCAATGCGAAGTGATTTGCTCAAAACTCAAATTCAAAAAGATAAAAAAGAAGGTTTTACACCATTCTTTATATGTGCAGCTTTGGGAACAACCTCGTCAAACGCAATTGACCCGATTAAAGAGATTGGCGAAATTTGCCAAACTGAAAATTGCTGGTTTCATATAGATGCAGCAATGTCGGGAACGGCAATGCTTTGTCCCGAATTTAGGCATTTTCAAAACGGAGTTGAACTTGCAGACAGTTATTGTTTTAACCCACACAAATGGATGTTTACAAATTTTGATTGCGATGTTTTTTGGGTAGCAAACCGAGAAGAGCTAATTAATACTTTTTCAATTCTGCCCGAATATTTACGAAACCAGGCAACCGAATCGGGCGAGGTTTTCGATTATCGCGACTGGCATATTCAACTTGGACGTCGTTTCCGATCTTTAAAATTATGGTTTGTTATTAGACATTACGGAGTTGAAGGATTACAATATCATATTCGGAAACATGTTGAAATTTCCATGAAATTTACAGAATGGGTAAATCAATCAGAAAATTTTGAAATTTTTGTTGAACCACCTTTTAACCTGATTTGCTTTAGTCATAAAGCAGGAAATAAGTTTAATATGGAATTAATGAATGCTGTTAATAAAACTGGAAATGCATTTTTTACACATACAAAACTAAATAACAAAGTTATACTAAGAATGAGTATCGGACAAACAAACACTGAAGAAAAACATGTGAAAGCAACTTGGAATTTAATTCAGGAAAAGGCAGAATTATTGTTTGAAAAAGAAAAAGGGCAGCAAGAACGCCGCCCATAAGTTGTATTTATAAAGATAAAAATAAAGGTTTGTGTACGAAATATAGTGTTTGTTTTTTACATAACCAAATATTTTACAACACGTTTCAGCAAATTATCTTTTGAAATTCAGCTATTTAATTGGATAACCTCCTCGCTAAAGCACAGTGCATTTTTTTAAGATAAAACATTAATTATACTAAATAAGAATTGTAAAATTCAATATTAAAATAAAATTATATTTACATTGCAGTCGTGATATTACAACCTCAAACTATAATTAATGAAATTAACTGCAAACGTTATTGGTGCAACTGGATCGGTTGGAAAGCAATTGATTCAACTTCTATTAGAAGACGATAATTTTGATAAAGTTAGAATTTTTGTTCGGCGAAATTCAGGATTGAATCACCCGAAATTAAAGCAACATATTGTTAAGTTTAGCGAAAGTAAAACCTGGAGAAAACATTTAAAAGGTGATGTGCTATTTTCGGCTTTGGGTACTACCATAGCTCAAGCAGGAAACAGAAGTGCGCAATACGAAGTAGACTTCTCATTCAACCTAAATTTTGCAAAAATTGCAAAACAGAATAACATTACAAATTACGTTCTTGTTTCATCTATTAATGCCAATTCAAAATCGAGCATATTTTACACTCGTATAAAGGGAGAATTGGATGATGCCGTGACAAAACTTGAATTTGAAAAATTTACCATTTTGCGACCTTCATCGCTTATTGGAAATCGGGAAGTAAAAAGAACTACGGAAATAATTTCGACACCAATTATCAGTATATTTACAAAATTCATATTAAAAAAATATCGTCCGATTAAAGATAAATTAGTTGCACAAGCGATGATAAATGCAGTATTAGCACCTGATTTGGAAGAAACTATTTGGGAGGGAAAAGAGATTTTCAAACTTGTAGAAAATTATTAATAAAAATCACATATTCTCTAGATCTGATTTTTTGAACCAAATAAAAACATCCAATTTAAATAATAACCTAAGTTCGATATAAGTAAAGTTGTTTAAAGTTAAATTGAAAATCTGCGAGCAACATCTTAAAAATCCCCTTCAAATTTAAACAACTTCAGTTAATAGAATGAACCAAACAATTACAAATATGTTATTAACGTAAAATAAAAACTATGTACACTGTATTATTGCACACTCACAACATGTTTCGATGGTTAGTTTTAGTTTCGCTTATTTTAGCAATTCTATTTGCTCTTATGGGCTGGTTTAAAAAGTGCAATTGGACTAAAAAAGACAATCTTACGGGCTTATTTATTACAATTTTTATGGATATTCAGTTTGTGGTAGGAATTATACTTTATGCTTTTATTAGCCCAATTACGAAAATTGCTTTCGCCGATTTTGGAGCAGCCATGAAAAATGCAGATATACGATTTTACGCAGTAGAACATATTTTAATGATGACAATTGCTTTAATTATCATTCATATTGGAAGAGCCAAATCTAAAAAAGCAACTGTGCCATGGCAAAAACACCGTAAAGCGGCAATATATTATACTATCGGATTACTATTTATTTTGGCTGCTATTCCTTGGGATAGAGCATTTGTTTAATGATTGTTATTTCTATGACAAACTGATTAATCATACCAATTTATCACAAAAAAAACCGCTCTATAAATAGAACGGTTCCTAAACGTAATATGGTAAGTTTAGTTTTTCCCTACAGAATAAATATCGTCAATAAGATGTTGATATTTTGTCGAAACCTTGTTTCGGCGTAATTTTAGTGTTGGCGATAATTCTCCAGAAACTGGTGTCCACTCTTCACAAACTAATCTTATACGGCTAATTTGCTCGTGCAATCCCAATGTTTTATTTATTATTTTTACTTCCTTTTGAATTTTATCATAAACTTCAGGTATTTGAACCAAATCCTTATTGTTCTCGAAATGAATTTTATTCTCTGCCGCCCAATCGTGCATCAACGGAAAGTTAGGAGATATAAGTGCGCTGGCAAATTTCTCATTGGCTCCAATTACCATAACCTGATCAATCAAGTTTGAGACTTTTAGTTTATTCTCAATCATTTGCGGAGCAATATATTTACCACCCGAAAGTTTAAAAATTTCTTTTTTACGATCAGTAATTTTCAAATAAATTTCATCTTCAAAAATACCAATGTCTCCGGTGTGAAACCAACCATCCTTATCAATAACTTCGGCAGTTAAATCGGGTGCTTTATAATACCCTGTCATCACTCCATCACCTTTACAAAGGATTTCGCCATCTTCTGCAATTTTAACCTCAAACCCATCTATTACAGATCCAACAGTACCAATCTTCATCTCTTTTTTTGCCGGGCTATTTACTGCAATTACAGGCGAAGTTTCAGTTAAACCATATCCTTCTATATTGAATATTTTTGCCATGCCTAAAACGCGTGCAATTCGAGGTTGCAAAGCGGCACCTCCCGATACAACATAAACTAAATTTCCTCCAAGCGCTGCACGCCATTTCGAATAGATTAGTTTATCTGCTATTTTTATCTTTAGTTTTAAAATCGGATTATATTTCTTATTATATTCAAATTGCTGAGTTAAGTCTAAAGCCCAAAAATAAAGAGATTTTTTAATTCCCGATAACTCTTGCCCTTTCGACACAAAACCGTCGTAAACTTTTTCTAATAATCGCGGAACAGAATTAAACATATGAGGTTTAATCTCTTTAATCGCATTAACAATCTGCCCCATATTACTTACATAATAAACTCCCATTCCTTTATACTGAAAATGGTAATTTACGCTTCGTTCGTAAACATGACAGAGTGGTAAAAAGCTAATTGTATGATGGTCTTTACCCAATTCGTGCATAGACGAATGTGTAACAAAATTTGAGACTAAATTTTTCTGAGTTAACATTACTCCTTTTGGCACACCGGTTGTTCCCGACGTATAAATTATTGTTGCTAAATCTTCAGGTTTTACAGCATCTTTTAACTCTTGAAGCTTGGCAGACAACTCATCCTTTTTCGATTCTCCTAATTTAAGAATCTCCTCATAATTTTTTGCTCCCTCAACTTCATCGAAACTATATATTTGCTCTAAATTCTCTAACTTACTTACCAGAGGACTAAGCTTTTCAAATAACTTTTTATCGCCAACAATCAAGATTTTTGCATCGGCATGCTTTAAAATAAATTTGTACTCGTCTTCGCCAATTGTCGGATAAATTGGAACATGAACCACACCAATCATTGCCATTCCCATATCAGCAAAATTCCATTCAGGACAATTTGGAGTTACAGTAGCAACTTTATCGCCAGTTTTAATTCCCATGGCAATTAATCCCATGGCAAACTGATGCGATTTTGTAACATACTCTTCGGTAGAATATGTGTACCATTCACCGTCTTTTTTCCCACCCAATGCATCTTTTCGTGGAAATTCTTCTAAATAGCGTTCGAGGATATCAAATGTACGAGTTACTTCTTTTCCCATGTTAGTTTTTTTAGATTTAGTGAACGCCAAATATAGTAGTTTTGATTTGCTACGATTTGTATTGTGCACTTTCAAAATTCACAAATGCTTATTTGAAATCATTATAAATAAATACAATTCGCTAAAACAGAGAAGATTGACATTTTGACTATCGACTATCAAATCAAACTATTCTAAAAATCAAAGATTATGTTAATCTGAGAAGTTGCATTAATTTCATTGGGAACATGGATTAAATCGACAAATTACCATTTTTTTCATTTTCAAACTTTGTATCTTTAACATACGCCCAAACCATAAGTGCAGCCAAAATTATAAAAATAACAGGCACTGCAGGATTAATTCCATCTGCAGATCCTTTACCGTAAGAATGTAATCCGGTGAGGTAATAATTTACACCAAAATATGTCATAATAACCGATGCAAATCCAAGAATAGAAGCCACGTTGTAATTAAATACTCCTTTTAACGATGGGATTAATCTCATGTGTACAATAAATGAATAGATTACAATTGTAATTAACGACCATGTTTCTTTGGCATCCCAACCCCAATATCTGCCCCAACTTTCGTTTGCCCATATTCCGCCTAAAAAAGTTCCGATGGTAAGAAAGTAAAGTCCGATTGTTGCCGACATTTCGTTAATGGTTGTCAACTGGTTTATAAAACCCGTTACGCTTTCCTCATTAACTCTGTTTCGAAGAATAATTAAAATCAAAACTAAAATCCCTAAAAACCAACTTAAACCAATAAATCCGTAACTGGCAGTAATAATTGCCACATGAATTGTTAGCCAGTACGATTTTAACACCGGAACAAGGTTTGTTACTTCGGGGTTCATCCAACTGAGGTGTGCTACAAATAGCGTAATTCCGGCAAGAAAAGATGCTGTTCCAATAACCATTGGATATTTTTTGCCAAAGATAAAGCCTGCCAACATTGACGCCCATGCAACATAAACAACCGATTCGTAACCATTACTCCATGGCGCATGACCAGCAATATACCATCTAAGAACTAAGCCCGAAGTATGTATTAAAAAAGTAATAAATATTAAACTGAAAAACGAGATGCGTAAGAATTTAGGCAACTGTTTTTGTCTGAAAATATTCACAAAAAGTAAAAATAGTAACAAGAAACCAAACAGAAGATAAAATGGAAAAATTCGTTTAAATGGATTTACTTTATTGTATAATATTTCAACATCTTTTTTGGTTTCAGAAGGAAGTAATGCCCCTCCAAATTTTTGTTGAAAATTAGAAACTGCTTCTAAAACTTGTATAGCTTCATTGTTTTTATGTTCAACAATTGACTGTAATAAAAGCTGAAAACCACTTTTTACAAATATGGAATCGCCTCCGGATAATTCATGCGCAGTAGCTCCTGGATAATACCACGACGCATCTTTATCTAAACCAGGATATAAATTTAAAAGCGAACTTCGAAAAATCATAAAACAGATATTTACACGCTCATCAACATAAATATATTCCTTCTCTACCCTATTTCGGAAAGCCGGATTTTTAGCATACGCAGCCTGCACATTCTCGGCTATTTTGTAATTACCCTGATTATCGAAAAGTTGTTTAATGGTTATAAATTTATTGTTTGCACCAAGCTGAGCAGCCAATGTTTTATTCGAAACTTTAATAATTGGCATCGACTGCCAAATTTCGGGATACGCCATCATACTCAACACAACCTCATCAGACGATTTACCAAACAACGAAGATTTGCGACTAATTTTTCTAACAATTTCGTTTGATAATGTAGAAACAGGTTCAATACGTCCGTCAACTCCCTGCACCCACAATTGGCTGAACTCTTTAACTAGTTGGTCGTTTATACTAGGAATACCGGTGCCAACACCGGTTTGCGCTGAGCTACCTAACGACAATCCTCCTATTAAAAAAAGCACAGTTACAGATTTTACTGAATTTTGCTTTAACCGCTGAGTTAATACTTGAAAATGAGAATTTTTATTAATAAGCGAAATCAATGTTCCAATTATTAATAAAGCATATCCTAAATAGGTAATCCATGTACCCCAAAAATCGTGGTTAACAGAAAGTACTGTTCCTTTCTCATCGGTATCGTACGACGATTGAAAGAATTTATACCCTTTGTAACTTAGTGTATTATTCATAAAAATGCGAACATCTTTTGTCAGTCCAATACTTTCGTCTCGCAAAACTACTTCCGACGCATAAGACGACGGCGAGTTAGAGCCTGCATATTTTTCTAATTGAAAATCTTTCAAATAAATACTGAACGGCACATTAATCGCCACAGCACCATAAGCAAGTCTCAATATTGTATTTCCAATGGGAACTGAAACTGTGTCGGGAATCATTCCGGAATGACCGAAAACAGGAATAGTTTGCTGCTGTATTCCGTCTGAAATTTGTATTAAAACAGCATCTTCGTTAGTTTGATTCTGACTTTTTACAGCAGTAAATATTGCACTCGGATAAAACCCTTTAATTAAAAACTTATAATTACCGAAGCCGTATAAAAACATTTTTCGAACTTCTATTGTATCTCCGGGAGTGTACAAAATGGGTTCCTCATTCTCCATAGTTGTACCCTCAATTTGTACAATAGAAGTCATAAAAAGCTTACTATCTTTCATAAAAAGGTTGAGAGTTCTTTTCTCGTTAATTTCAAAACCAACCCTAAATCCGGGGTAATCTAACATATTACCTCTCCGCATTGTGTACGATTGCATTCCTTTTCCTCCAGGAGCCGAAAAAACAAAATCTACAACCGGCTCTCCTTCATCTGATGGAAGTGCTTTTCTCTCGGCATTCTCGATAAAACCTACCGATTTAACTTTTACATTTAAATTATTTACATCGAAATTTGCAGAAAATTGTTTTGGTGAGAGTACTGAAAACTTCACCTTTTTTTCTTCGTTCTGACTATCTACTCCAGCATAAAAATAGTCGCTAGAAGAAATAATATAACTGGAACTTTGGTTTTCGCGAAGGTGCATAAATCCTTCGTAACTGTAATAACGCGTTATTGCTGCACCCAGCAACATTATTAAAAACGATACATGGAATAGACCAAGTGTAAATTTTCGTTTCGAAAACAGTTTATACTTAACCAAATTATTTAACAAGTTAATTGCGAGTAAAAACCAAAGTGCTTCGAACCAATGAGCACCATAAATTACAGCGTGCGCCGTTGGCGTTCCGCTTCTACTTTCGATAAATGTTGCAACTGCCATAGAAAAGGCCAAGGCAAGAAATAGAAATGCCATAAAAGACATTGAGGTTATAAAGTTGTAGATTCGTTTCATCGCTTATGTAAATATTTCGGAAGTCAGAAGTCGGAAGACCGAAGATTGATCAAATTTTAAGAGGCTGAAAATAGTCTTTATTTAGAACAATTCAAAACAAAAAGTTATTGTAGTTTATCTAAAATTTAAGTCGCCATCGAATATAAATAATAGTCATACTAACAAAGAGAGAAAGAGCAAAACTACCTATTTCAAAAACGTAAGTGCTTTATCAATGGCATTTTGTAGCCCCGAAATATCTTTTCCGCCTGCGGTTGCATAAAACGGTTGTCCGCCGCCACCGCCTTTTATCTCGCGTCCAGCTTCGCGAACAATTTGCCCGGCATTTAAACCTTTTTCAGAAACAATATTTTCAGAAATCATAATTGTTAAATTTGGCTTACCGTTTACTTCGGCACCCAAAACCAAAAACAGGTTTTCTACTTCGCCTTTTAACTGAAATGCTAGATCTTTTACCATTCCGGCATTATCAACGGCAATTTTATCGGCGATAATATTTACACCACGTTCAAGCAAAACTTTACTTTTCAAATTAGCTTTTACAATTTTCAACCTCTCACGTTGAAAACTATCTAGCTGCTTTGCAAACTCAGAATTCTCCTGTATTAAACTCACAACACTTCCCAAAAGGTCTTTCGACCCTTTAAAAGTTTTCTGAATACTTTTTAAAGTTTTAATTTGGTCGTTTACAAACTTCTCGGCACGAGCTGCAGTTATTGCCTCAATTCGACGAACACCGGCAGCAATTGCACCTTCCGAAACTATTTTTAGCATTCCTATTTGTCCGGTTGCATTCACATGTATTCCTCCACAAAGTTCAACCGATTCGCCAAATTTTATAACTCGAACAGCATCGCCGTATTTTTCGCCAAAAAGCATCATCGCACCCGAGTTTTTAGCTTCATCTATTGGCATTGCACGATTTTCTTCCAATACAGAATTCATTCGAATATTAGCATTTGTAATGGTCTCAACTTTTTCAATTTCCTCATCGCTTAACTTCTGAAAATGAGAAAAATCGAAACGAAGATGGTCAGCATTTACCAGCGACCCTTTTTGTTCAACATGAGTTCCGAGAACTTCGCGCAGTGCAGCATGTAACAAATGTGTTGCAGTGTGGTTATTTGCAATTTTACTCCTCCGCACACTATTTACAGCAGCTTTGAAAAAATCGCTCGGATTTTCCGGCAATTTTGCCACTAAATGAACGGTTAGATTATTTTCTTTTTGAGTGTCGGTTATTGAAATTTTTACACCATCAGATTCAATATAACCCGTGTCTCCAATTTGGCCACCCGACTCGCCATAAAAGGGTGTTTGGTCGAAAACCAATTGATAAAATGATTTCTTTTTCTGAGTTACTTTCCGGTAACGTGCAATCCTAATTTCAGCTTCCAGTTTATCATATCCTAAAAATTCAGTCTGTTCTATTTTTCGAATTTCCACCCAATCGTCGGTTTCTTGCTGCGCTGCATTTCGCGAGCGATTTTTCTGGGCTTCCATTTCAACAGCAAAACCATTTTCGTCTACACTCAATCCATTTTCGCGTGTAATTAATTCAGTTAAATCAAGCGGAAAACCAAATGTATCGTACAAAACAAATGCATCATTTCCATTAATTTCTTTTCTATTTTCTTTTTTTGCTTTAGAAATTATATCATCTAAAAGTCGAATTCCGGTCGAAAGTGTGCGTAGAAATGATTCTTCCTCTTCTTTAATTACCTTTTCAATTAAATTTTGCTGACTAACCAATTCCGGAAATGCATCTCCCATTGTCTCTTTTAGCACCTCAACCAAATTATAAATGAATGCGCTTTTAAAACCAAGGAAAGTGTAACCGTAACGAACTGCACGTCGCAAAATACGACGAATTACATAACCGGCTTTGTTATTAGATGGCAACTGACCATCGGCAATTGCAAAAGCAACCGCTCGTAAATGGTCTGCAATTACACGCATTGCAATATCCGATTTTAAATCGTCGCCATACTTTTTATTGCTAAGCTCGCCAATTTTTGCAATTACATTCTGAAAAACATCAGTATCATAATTAGAAGTAACACCTTGTACAACCATACAAAGTCTTTCGAAACCCATTCCGGTATCTACATGTTTATCAGGCAAATCTTCTAAGTTTCCGTTTGCTTTCCGGTTAAATTGAATAAAAACCAGATTCCAAATTTCAATTACCAGCGGATGATCTTTATTCACTAATTCTGAACCAGGCAATTTGTCAATTTCTTCTTGCGGTCGTAAATCTACATGAACTTCGGAGCACGGACCACAAGGACCGCTTTCGCCCATTTCCCAAAAATTATCTTTTTTGCTTCCATTTAAAATTCGCTCGTTTGGCAAATATTTCTCCCAATAACCTGCTGCTTCATCATCACGCTTAAGATTATCGTCTGCACTTCCCTCAAAAACCGTTGCATAAATTCTCTCTCCCGAAACGCCCATTCTATCAACCAAAAATTCCCATGCCCAATCCACTGCATCCTTTTTAAAATAATCGCCAAATGACCAATTACCAAGCATTTCGAACATTGTATGGTGGTAGGTATCTAAACCAACTTCTTCAAGATCGTTATGTTTTCCGGAAACACGTAGGCACTTCTGGGTATCGGCAATTCTATTCCATTTTACAGGTTCGTTACCCAAAAACAAATCTTTAAACTGGTTCATTCCTGCATTTGTAAACATTAGCGTTGGATCGCCTTTTACAACCATTGGAGCCGAATTTACAATCTGATGTTTTTTCTCGGTAAAAAAGTCGAGAAAATCTTTACGTATTTCCTTTGAAGTCTTCATTATATCGATATACTTTTTTGAAATTTTGTTAACTTTTTTTGATAGAAATATAACATTTTTACCACTTTGGAGTTATTTAACTACCTTTGCGGTTTTAAAACCAATTGGTTCTATTAGAATTGCAAAGTTATACGATTTAATTAATTCTGGTAGATATAAAGAAAATAGCCTTTAAAATATGGCGAAAAAGAAATATAAATTTAATCCTGATACTTTAAGTTATGAAAGAGTAGGGATTTCATTTAAAGAAAAATCGACAAAAGTTCTAGCCTACTTCTCGAGTAGTTTGGCACTGGCTTTAATTATTGCAGTTCTTGTAATAAATGCATACGAAACTCCAAAAACAAAAACTTTAAGAAGAGAAAATCAACGATTGCTAACTCAATATGAGTTAATGAATAAGGAGCTAGATAAGGTTGGAAATGTTTTGGACGAGCTTCAGCAACGCGATGATAATATATATCGTGTAATTTTTGAGGCTGAGCCAATTCCATCATCTGTAAGAAAAGCTGGATTTGGAGGTGTAAATAAGTACTCTCATTTAGAGAACATGGACAACTCGGAACTTGTAGTTGCAACTGCCCTAAAACTTGATAAAATCTCAAAAGAAGCATACATTCAATCTAAATCATACGATGATGTATTGAATTTAGCATTGAATAAAGAGAAGATGTTGGCAGCTTTTCCGGCAATACAACCTATTGCAAACAAAGATTTAAAAAGAACTGCAAGTGGCTGGGGTATAAGAATGCATCCAATTATTAAAGTACGCAAAATGCATTATGGCATGGATTTTACTGCTCCTACAGGAACCCCAGTTTACGCTACCGGCGATGGAAAAATAACAGAATTGAAAGGATCAAAAAGAAATCGTTCCGGTTTTGGGTTGCAATTAAAAATTGACCATGGTTACAGTTACGAAACTCTTTACGCACATTTAAATGCTTTTAATGTTAAACGAGGACAAGAAGTAAAACGTGGCGATATTATTGCTTTTGTTGGAAACACCGGTGGATCTACAGCACCACATCTACATTACGAAGTTCATAAAAATGGGAAAAAGGTAAATCCTGCTTATTATTATTACAAAGATTTAACTCCGCAAGAGTATGATAAAATGATTGCTATTTCGACCAACATTGGGCAATCGCTTGATTAATTCAAATCAAAACTTAATGGGTATCACACATTCTTTTGCTATTTTGTAGCCGATATTTACATTTAACTTTATTACTTGTGCCATACAAAAAACCTAAAATAGAGAAGATAATTTTTACTATTGGTGAAGTTGCTGAAATGATTGGCGAAAACACTTCGCTAATTCGTTATTGGGAAAATCAATTCGATGTACTTAAGCCTCAAAAAAACAAAAAAGGTAATCGTCTGTTTACTAATGGTGATATAGATACTGTTAAACTTATACATCATTTAGTAAAAGAGCGTGGATTAACTTTAAATGGGGCAAAGCAAAAGTTAAAAGAAAACCGCGACGAAACCGTACACAACTACGAAATTGTGAAACGACTACAAAATGTTAGGGAAGAATTAATCGGAATTAGAGATGCATTGGAAAAGTAGAAAAACAACTCCTAACCTCCCCAAAGGAGAGGAATAAGAAAAGATAATTGAATTAGATTAAATGACAAAGCTAAAAGATATAACAAATTACTTCGAAGAACTAGCTCCGTTGAGTTTGCAGGAATCATACGATAACGCCGGGTTACTTGTTGGAGATCAAAACTCTGAGGTTTCGTCGGTTTTGGTTACACTGGATGTAACAGAAGATGTTATTGATGAAGCAATTGAAAAAAAAGCACAACTTGTAGTTGCGCACCACCCCATTATTTTTTCGGGCTTGAAAAAAATTACAGGAAAAAATTATGTGGAACGTACATTAATAAAAGCCATTAAAAACGACATTGCAATTTATGCAGCGCACACAAATTTAGATAGTGTAACGGGCGGTGTGAACAGTAAAATTTGCGAAAAACTTCAACTCGAAAATTGTAAAATACTACAAC
The DNA here is from genome assembly GCA_030632865.1 of Bacteroidota bacterium. GTDB lineage: Bacteria > Bacteroidota > Bacteroidia > Bacteroidales > Prolixibacteraceae > Draconibacterium. The sequence continues at coordinate 1,060 of DAOVTY010000048.1, read as the reverse complement.
CAGCCAGCGGTAAGCTAAAAAAACTGGTAACTTTTATTCCTGAAGAATACTCTGCTGAAGTTAGCGAAGCAGTTTTTGCTGCAGGGGCTGGAAATATTGGCAACTATGATTTGTGCGGTTTTACTACAATTGGAAATGGAAGTTTTAAAGGAGGTGAAAATAGCAAGCCATTTGTTGGTAAGAAAGGCAAATTTCACACCGAAAAAGAGATTCGGTTTGAAACGATATTCCCGGCTTATTTAAAGGGGAGAATAATTGATGCACTATTAAATTCGCACCCCTATGAAGAAGTTGCATACGACATTTATTCTCTCGAAAACAAGTTAGATAAAGTAGGAATGGGAATGATTGGAACTTTTCCAGCACAAAAATCAGAAAAAGAGTTTCTTTATCAACTTAAAAACACATTTAACACAGGGGTAATAAAACACACTGCATTAAAAAATAAAGAGGTAAAAAAAGTTGCGGTTTGCGGCGGGGCCTGTTCGTTTCTTTTAAAACAAGCAATTGCAGCCGGAGCAGACTTTTTTGTGACAGGTGATTTTAAATACCACGAATTTTTCGACGCAGAAAATAAAATAGTTATTGCAGACATTGGTCATTTTGAAAGCGAACAATTCACTAAAGAACTTTTTTATGAGTTACTTACAAAAAAATTCCCTAAATTTGCAATCCATTTATCAGAGGCAAATACCAATCCGGTTTTTTACTTCTGATTTTTCGTTAGAATTTAAACAATACAAGCGATGAAGGCGAAACATTCAAGAGACGAGAAAAACGTTACGATAGAGGAAAAACTACGTGCATTGCACGATTTACAAAGTGTTGTTTCTGATGTTGACAAAATTAAAACACTCAGAGGCGAGCTTCCTTTAGAAGTTCAGGATTTAGAAGATGATATTACAGGTTTAAAAACAAGATTGATAAATCTTGACGTTGAGATTAAAAATCTGGATACGATAATCAGCAATAAGAAAATTTCCATTAAAGACTCGCAGGCTTTAATCACAAAATATACAGAGCAGCAAAACAATGTGCGTAACAACCGCGAATTTGATTC
>DAOVTY010000226.1 GCA_030632865.1 Bacteroidota bacterium | reverse complement strand
TTCTGACGATCTAATTTCGTTAAATGATTATTATTCGTCTTAATTTACTGTTACAAGTTTAGTTTTTTATTAAAGTGATATTAAGTAAAAAGGTATAATATTATTTTTTGCTATTCAGATTAAAAAAACCGTTCTCTATATGGTGAAAAGGAGAGAACGGTTTTTTTATTTTATACGCTTTTTATTGATTAAAAATGTCATTTCAATTGATGCTCAAATTTTACATAATATCTTCTACATACTACTTCAAGCTAAAATTCTATAATTTTATATAATTCCCACTACTTATATCTGTGTTGTTAACTAGCTGTATATCAATAATTAATCTTTAATTATAAATATTAACTAAAGTTTTAGTTTGTAAACTAAAACTTTAGTTGTAGGTTTGCGTCGGATATCCTAAATAGATTTATGTTTAATTTTAAAATTTATAATATGCGAAAATAAAATAATTAACTAAAACAATAGTTTAACAACTAATCAATTAGTTTAAGGCACAGTTTTTGTTATCTTAAAACAATGTGTTCAGAATTTTAAAGTCAAAAGAAATGAAAGAATTAACAAAAGCAGAGGAGCAAATAATGCAGCTTCTCTGGAAACAGGAAAAGGCATTTGTAAAAGATATAATTGAGAAAATACCAGAGCCAAAGCCTGCATATAATACAGTTTCCACTATCATTCGTATTTTGGAAAAAAAGGGTTTTGTGGGACACAATGCTTACGGCAAAACACATGAATATTTCCCTCTAATTTCGCGAAAAGAGTACACTGGAACATACATGAAAAACTTTATGAGCAACTATTTTAGTGGATCATTTCAAGAGATGGTTTCATTTTTTGCTAAAGAAGATAACATGAGCTTGTCTGATTTGGATGAATTGGTGAAAGATGTAAAGCGTGATTTAGAAAACAATAAATCTGAAGGAAATGAATAGCGCAGTAAACTTTATTATAGAATCAGGAGTAAGTATTTCACTGCTTGCATTAATCTATGTTTTTTTCTTGAGAAGAGAGACATTCTTTAAATTGAACAGAATCTTTTTGCTTGGATCAGTTCTTTTTTCAGTAATACTTCCATTCTTAAGATTTCAGGTTTTTGCTCCTCGTTCAGTAATGCTTGCAGAAATAACTGTAACGCCGTATATGAATATGATTGAGGCAGTTACTATTTATAATCAGGACTTCTCGAACAGCGTCGAACAAGCCGTTCTTTCCGTGAGCCTGCTGGTATTCGCTTATTTTGGTGGGGTAATTTTCTTTCTTGGGCGATTTGTGTTTCGTGCTATTCAAATCTCATTGATAATACACAAAAACGAAGTACAAAAACTCGATGCATTTAAACTAATTGTTTTAGAAAAAGATATCAGTCCGTACTCATTTTTAGATTACATTTTTGTGGGGCGTTCGCTCCAAAATAAAGATGGATACGACAGAATGATTTTGCATGAATTGGAGCATATAAAACAGGGGCATTCGTTTGATGTAATCATTCTCGAATTGCTAACTGCTTTTCAATGGTTTAATCCGTTTATGTGGATGTTGCGTCGTGTAATTCGCGAAAATCATGAATTCCTTGCCGATCAGGCAGTACTTGTTTCCGGTGTAAACCGTGGATACTATAAAAATTTATTATTAAATCAATTTGTTGGTGGTCAGTTGGTTATTGCCAATAATTTCAATTATTCATTAATTAAAAATAGAATTAAAATGATGTCAAAAATAAAATCTTCAAAATTAGCAATTACAAAAATTACTTTCGGAGTGCTGGTAGCAGCAACACTTATAATTGCATTTGCGTGCGAGCAAAAGGAATCTGTTGAAATGGAACCAGTTGTGGAAGAACAAGCTATAACATTCTCGGTTGAGGATAATCAATTGAGAATTACAGGAACCTCTGAAGAGTTAGTGAAAATAAAGAGTTTTCTTAGTGATAATAGAAATTTAGATATTGTAACTGATAGTAACGGAGTTTTACTGTTAGAGAAAAAGAAATTTGAATATCCTAAAACATTGGAAGATGGATCGGAAATATTTTTTGTTGTGGAAGAGATGCCTGAGTTTCCGGGAGGGGATTTAGAATTACGTAAATATATTGGTAAGAATGTTGACTATCCTGAGATAGCGCAAAAAAATGGAATTCAAGGGAAAGTTTATGTAACGTTTGTTGTAACAAAAAATGGAACTATTGCCAACTGTAAAATTGCCCGCGGAGTTGATCCTTCGTTAAATAAAGAAGCTTTGCGTGTTGTAAATAGTTTGCCACAATGGAAGCCTGGAAAACAAAGAGGACAGGCTGTAAACGTTAGTTATACTGTGCCAATAAATTTTGTGCTTCAAAAATAATAATTAAAATAAAATTGGAATGCCAATAACACAGAATAATCAGTGTCATTGGCGTTCTATTTATTTCAACTTGAAACTTTAATCAAATCCAAATTTTGAGTTAATTTATTGCGAATAAAATACTAAAATAAAAGCCATGAAAGCCATTAAACACTTGTTATCTATAATCATTTTGGGAATTTCATTTTTTTCTTTTTCGCAAAATAAAATAGATTTGTTAATACTGAACAAGGATTACAACGAAGCACTTTTACAAATAGAAACTCAGTTAAATACAAATCCTACTGCACAACTTTATTTCAAAAAAGGATTGATTTATAATAGTTTGCAAAATTATCAGGAAGCTTTAAATTCTTACAGCACAGCATTGCAAATAGAACCTGATAATGTTAATTTTATTGGTGAGATGGCGGATGGTTTAGCAATTTTGGGGAATAATTTTGATGCTGTTAGTTTCTACAAAAAAGCATTAGAATTGGAGCCAGATAATCTTACACTTTCCGGGAAACTAGGAAGAGTTTTCATTAATCAGAAAAAGTATAAAAAAGCATACGATGTATTTTTAGGGATTTATGTGCAAGACTCAACTAATGTTTATTGGAACAAACAACTTGCGTACAGTGCTTTTCGTGTGGGTAAAAGAAAAGAGGCTGCTTTATTATACGAAATGGTTTTAGAATCTAATCCGCGTGATTATGGAACTTATTTAAATTTAATACACACGTACAACTGGAAAAAAGAGGGGAGTAAAATAATGGTTTTGATAGGGAAAGGGCTTAACGAATTTCCCAATGATGCTGAACTAATATTAGAGCGAGCTAATTATTTTTTTAGAAGTAAAAGGTATGGACCGGCTATGTTAAGCTTTGAAAAATATTTGAAAATTGATGATACTCCACCATTAGAAATTTTAATGAATTACGGTATTAGCACATATTTTGCAAAATTTGAAGAAGATGCGTTGGTAATTTTTAACAACCTTTTTAGAGCGACTCCAAACGATCCAATAGTACAATATTACATTAGTTTATGTAATAGAAAGCTGAAGAATTTCGAAGAAGCTGAAAAAATGATGCAGTGGGCAATCGATGCGTCAACACCAGAATATGTTGCCGACATGTATCATCATCTAGGGCAAATATATGGGCAACAAAGAAAATTTAACGAGTCGATTGGAGCTCTGCAAAAAGCACACGAATTAAATCCTGAAAAATACGAAATACTGTTTGAGATCGCAACAACTTACGAAGAGTTTAACTCTAATAAAACGTTGGCACTCAACTACTATCGCCTTTATTTAAAAGATGCCAACGAATCAGCTAAAAATGTAAACTACGCACTCGAGCGAATTACAAAAATTAAAGAGAATATGTTTTTTGAGGAATAAGCCCTTTATTTAACCTTTCTTGCAGGTTGAAATTATCTTAAAATCTCAGAAATAAATTCCCAGTATTTTTCATGAAATTTTACACCTTGTTTCCCAATTATATCATAGTAACTCATGGGAGTGTCTTCCGGATTGAATTTTAGTAAATACATATCTTCGTATAGCGCCGAAACTTCGGGGTGAAATTGCACTGCAAAAACATTCTGATATTTATTATGTGCCAGCCCCTCTATAATTTTCCCATCGGACGAAACAGCTGTTACAACCATTCCTTTTCCTAACTCATCAACTGCCTGGTGATGACTACTATAAACCCTCGGGTTCTGGTTTTTAGAAACATTCACACCTTTCGTAAAAAATGGATGATCGGTAAATTTAATTGTGTGCAAATTAATACCCATTAATAAAGTGTCTTTTACTATTTTTTGCCAATAATTACGGTGTAAATTTTCCCTTTCTAATTTTACTGTTGCTTCGGGAGTTTCTACTCCATACACTTCAGAAGGAATATCTTGAATTAAGGTTCCACCGGTTGCAATATTCATGGTTTGCATTCCCAAACAAAATCCGGTTACCATATAATTTGCATTATCTTCAAGGTATGCAATGAAATTTTCGTTACGCGAACTTCCCAAAAGATGAAATAGGAAAGTTGTTTCGAAATAGTGCCGTTCCGGGTCGGTGACAACCGAAGTTGTATTTTCCTCTTCGTAAACTCCCGGCGGAATATCTGGGCCACCAAAAAAGAAAACTCCAATTGAATTATCGAAAACCTTTTTTAGTTGAACAGAAACCTCGTTATTTCTGAAAAGATTATCTTCATTTAATTCTCCTTTAATTTCATGCAAAAAGAAATTTTTGAGATTATTATCCTCAATGTATTTTTTAGTTTCACCAAAATCGTAGTTCTGTTCGTCGTAATAAACTCCTACAAACTTCATTTTTTTTGTTGGTACATCTAGTAAAAGTGCATTGCTTAGATATTGTATGGTTTTTATATTCCAGATAGTTGGATTGGTTAAAATAATATACTCTTTACGATTATCAAAATCAGTATTAAAAAAGTCTTGCGAAAAGCCACTAAATATAAAAAGAAGAGTAACCAGTAAAGTTATTGTACGTTTCATTGTCTTTAATTTTAGAAAATCCAAATATAGTTATTTGTAACAATAACGAATTATTGTTTATCATACCATTAAACTTCGTACATTTGCAAAAATTTAAAAATTATAGAAATGAAATTCAATTTTAAGTCAACTTACATTGTAGTGGCAGTAGTAATAATGATTGTTTTGTTATTATTTGGTGGTCGCATGTTTTTAATTCTCGATGCTGGTGAGCGCGGGGTAATATTCAAACCTTATTCAATAGGTTTAGATAAAGCGAATGTTTATGGTGAAGGTTTTCATGTTATTGCACCTTGGAACAAAATGTACATTTTTGGAGTACGCGAGCAACAACGTGATGAGCCGATGGATGTACTTGATAAAAGT
>DAOVTY010000158.1 GCA_030632865.1 Bacteroidota bacterium | reverse complement strand
ATGTGCCAAATGGGAAATGTGTCTATTGAAGTTGGTTTGCAAAAACTTAAGGCTGCCGGATTAGAATCGATGCCCGGCGGTGGCGCCGAAATTTTTGACGAAACATTACGCGCCGAAATTTGCCCAGATAAAACTGGTTCAGCAGAGTGGATAAGAATTCATGAAGTAGCTCACAGTATGGGAATTCCAACTAATGCTACAATACTTTATGGTTTATTAGAAAAATACGAACATCGTGTTGATCATTTAAACAGATTGCGCGAAACTCAAAAAAAGACAAATGGATTTAACGCTTTCATTCCTTTGAAATTTAAGCGCGAGAACAACGAATATTCTAAAGTTAAAGAGTCCACATTGGTAGAAGACCTTAAGAACTACGCAGTTTCCCGCATTTTTCTTAATAATATTCCACATATAAAAGCATACTGGCCAATGATTGGGAAGCAAGCAGCACAACTTTCGCTAAGTTTTGGAGTAGATGATTTGGATGGAACAATTGATGATTCAACAAAAATATATTCTATGGCTGGAGGCGACGAAAATCCATCAGCAAGTCGCACAGAATTAATTCAAATGATTAAAGAATTAAATCTTATTCCTGCTGAAAGAGACACTGTTTATAATATTTTAGAGACCTTTTAGTTAAATTTCTCAGCAAAAAAATAGTTTTAAACTTTCAACATACTTTTGTTGGCTTATTTTTGTTTTCAAAAGAAGACAGTCTAAATTTAAAATTTGGTAGATCTCAATACTATAAACAATAAAATGAGTTTTAAAAAATTCTTAGTTAGCCGTGTATTTTTTCTCAATTTAATAATTGCAATTATTCTTGTTGTAGTAATAATATTTTTTATCCGTCAAAGTTTAAACACATATACGCGCCATGGGCAATCTCGTCCTGTTCCTAACTTTATTGGTATGTCACCAACAGAGGCCATTGAAATTGCAGAGCAACAAAATTTGAAAATAATAGTTATCGATTCGGTTTTTACTGAAGAGGTAATGCCAGGCAAAATAATAGAGCAAGTTCCATATGAAGGGTTGGGAGTTAAAGAGAATCGCACAATTTTTATAACTATTAACTCAACACAAAAAGAGCAGGTTGTATTACCAAAACTCACAGATATTTCGTTTCGGCAAGCGCAGGTTTTGGTAGGAAACTGGGGGTTGCAAATAGGTGAAATTTCATATAAACCATCAGAATATAATAATTTAGTTTTAAAAGTTAAGCAAGATACTATTGAATTATTTCAAGGAGATATAGTTTTGAAAGGTAGTATTATTAATTTTATTGTTGGTCGCGATACTGAAAACGAAGAGACTCCTCTTCCTAATTTGAAAGGTGATAATATTGAATCGGCCAAAAAAGTTATTACAGATGCAATGCTAAACTTTGGTGTTTTAATTTACGATGAAACGATACTTACGGCAGAGGATTCTATAAATGCAACTATTTGGAAGCAAAGTCCGGATGTTAACGCACGTACTTTTGTTAGAATGGGAACTTCTATTGATTTGTGGGTTACAATTGACGAAGAGAAAATTATACGTGCAACTGAAAAATAATTTTAGATAACTACAATGGTTGAATATACAGAGGAAAAAGAAGAGCTGGATGAGGGTTTGTACGAACATTACAGAATAACTGTTGATGCAGGACAAAAAGCATTGCGAATAGATAAATTTCTTTCTAATAGAATTGAAAATGCTTCGCGAAGCAGAATTCAAACTGCTGCCGATGCAGGTAATATTCTTGCAAATAACAAATCTGTAAAACCAAACTATAAAGTAAGGCCCAACGATGAAATTGTAATTGTAATGGATTATCCGCGGCGCGAATTAAAAATTATTGCCGAAGATATTCCGTTGAATATTGTTTACGAAGATGATCAGTTAATGGTAATAAACAAACCTCCTGGTTTGGTTGTGCATCCCGGTCATGGAAACTACACAGGAACCTTGGTAAATGCGTTGGCATATTATTTTAAAGATTCGCCACTTTTTGATAGCGAAGATCCTCGCCCCGGATTAGTTCACAGAATTGATAAAGACACGTCGGGATTGATGGTTGTGGCAAAAACTGAGTTGGCTAAAAACAAGCTGGCACTTCAATTTTTCGAAAAAACTACGGAACGACGTTATCAAGCTATAGTTTGGGGTAGTTTAAAAGAGGATGAAGGAACGATTACCGGAAACATTGGGCGCAGCTTGAAAAATAGACTGGTTTTTGTAGTTTTCCCAGAAGGTGATTATGGAAAACATGCGGTTACACATTATAAAGTTTTAAGGAGAATTGGATATGTTACACTAGTTGAATGTCGTCTGGAAACTGGGAGAACTCATCAAATAAGGGTACACATGAAACATTTAAATCATCCAATTTTTAACGATTATAATTACGGAGGAGATAAAATTTTGCGAGGAACAACTTTTAGCAAATATAAACAGTTTGTATTTAATTGTTTTAAAACTTTACCTCGCCAGGCATTGCACGCCAAAACACTTGGTTTCATGCATCCTACTTCGGGCGAGAAAATGACATTTAATTCTGATTTGCCGGAAGATATGGCTTCGGCAATTGATAAATGGGAAAATTATATTGCAAACAGAAATGAGTAATAAACCAAATATAGCAGTAATTGCAGGTGGCGACTCGTCTGAGTTTATAGTTTCGGTAAAAAGTGGCGCGAACGTTTATAGTGCTGTTGATAAAACAAAATTCACCCCCTGGCTTATTCAAATGAAAGGAGAGGAGTGGACTGTTATACAAAATGATAATATAATTGCGGAGATAGATAAATCTGATTTTAGTTTTAATTTGAATGGAGAAAAAATAAGCTTTTCTTTTGCATACATTACAATTCATGGAACACCAGGCGAAGATGGGATCCTGCAAGGTTATTTCGATTTGCTTAAAATACCGTATTCTACGTGCAATGTTCAATCGTCGTCGCTAACTTTTAATAAATGGTTTTGCAATAATTACTTACGTAGTTTTGGGGTTAAAATGGCCGATTCTATAAAAGTATCGAAAGGTGAAAAAATAGAACCAGTAAAAATAAGTGAGAAACTTGGATTACCAATGTTTATAAAGCCAAATGCCGGTGGCTCTAGTTTTGGAATTACCAAAGTAAAAAATGTAGATGAGATTGAACCCGCAATAAAAAAGGCGTTGGAAGAAAGTAACGAAGCACTGATAGAACAATTTATTGATGGCGACGAATTTACTTGTGGGCTAGTTAAAATTAACAACGAAAAGATAGTTTTCCCGGTTACTGAAATAGTTACTAAAAATGAATTTTTTGATTTTGAAGCAAAATATATTCCTGGTGTAGCCGAAGAGATAACTCCAGCACGAATAACCAAAAGTCTAACTGATAAATGCCAGAAAATTAGTTCAGAAATTTATGATTTTTGCGAATGTGATGGAATTGTTCGGGTTGATTATATTTTAAAGAATGATGAATTCTATTTTCTTGAAGTAAATACAACACCGGGAATGACTGAAACAAGTTTTATTCCTCAACAAATTGTGGCTATGGGATTGACCTTGAAAGAGATGATTACGCAGGTTATAGAAAATAGTTTAAACTAAAGAAACAATTAACAATTGTGAATAGCGAGCGTTAAAAACTTCAAAATATTTTTTGCAAACACCCTCTCAAAATTTGTACTTTTAGTGCCTGAAAATTTTTACACCTTTAACGAGTTGAAGGTTTATAATTACAATAAATATGGCTGAAAAGAAAAAAACAAATTCTCAATTTAATATAGAACAAATAAATGCGCAATACGGTAAATTGCCACCTCAAGCAATTGATGTTGAGGAAGCTGTTCTAGGCGCATTAATGCTCGAAAGAGATGCGTATGTTACCGTTGCCGATATTATTACCTCACAAAGTTTTTATAAAGAGGAGAATCAAAAAATATTCGAGTCAATAAAAAAACTTTCGGAAAAAGAGAAACCGATAGACCTTTTAATGGTAACGCAAGAGTTAAAAGACCGCGAACAGTTAGACGAAATTGGTGGTCCAGGTTATATTACACAATTAACCCGGCGTGTTTCGTCGGCTGCACATATCGAATTTCATGCACGAATAATTGCTCAAAAATTTATTCAACGAGAATTGATTAGAGTTTCTTCCGAAATTCAAACTAAATCATACGACGATACTGTTGATGTTGATGATTTAATAGATTTTTCTGAATCATCACTATTTCAGGTTGCCGAGGGAAATATAAAAAAGGAGACTCGCCCAATTAAACCTGTTCTTAATGAAGCAATTCTGCAAATTGAAAAAGCACGTAATCAGAAAGATGGATTAAGTGGAACTCCATCAGGTTTTACTGCAATAGACCGAATTACATCCGGTTGGCAAAGAACAGACCTTATAATTATTGCTGCTCGTCCGTCTATGGGGAAAACAGCTTTTGTCCTTTCGATGGCACGTAATATTGCAATCGACCACAATCGACCAGTCGCCTTTTTTTCGCTTGAAATGTCATCGTTGCAATTAGTTACTCGTTTAATTTCTGCTGAGACTGAACTGCAATCTCAAAAGCTGAAGTCGGGCAGATTGGAAGAACATGAGTGGGCACAGTTGAATCAAAGAATTAAAGCTTTCGATAACGCGCCCATGTTTATTGACGATACGCCAGCTATGTCTATTTTTGAACTGCGTGCAAAATGCCGCCGCTTAAAAATGCAGCACGACATTCAGGTTGTAGTAATTGATTACTTGCAGTTGATGACTGCAGGCACCGATAGTCGTGGTAGTCGTGAGCAGGAAGTAAGTATGATTTCGCGTTCGTTAAAAGCAATTGCGAAAGAGTTAGATATTCCTATAATTGCATTATCGCAGTTAAATCGCTCGGTAGAATCTCGAGAGGGAAAACGCCCACAGCTATCCGATTTGCGTGAATCTGGAGCTATTGAGCAGGATGCAGATATTGTGCTTTTTATTCACCGACCTGAATATTATGGTATCACCGAGGATGAATCTGGCAATTCATTACTTGGTGTTGCAGAAATTATTATTTCGAAACATAGAAATGGTGCTACTGGCGATGTGCATTTAACATTCAGAAAAGAGTTGGCGAAATTCTCTGATATGGAAAATCAGTTTGGTAATAGTTTTGGTAATGCTGAGCATACATTTAGTTCGAAAATGAACGAAGATGAAAACTCTACTTCCGATGGTATTTCGAGTAATAGAAAGTTCGATGAACAGAAAGCAGAAACTTCGGATACTCCGTTTTAATTTGTTCATAGATACAATAAATTGTTTCTTTACATAAAATATAATACTGATGAACATTAAAGTATCCATAATATTTATTCTTCTGTTTTTTACTTTTCATGCAAAAGGCACGTATCTCTTAATCCCCATGGATGAAACTCAAAAAGACCATCTTAAATCTTATGGAATCACTTTTTGGACTCTTGAGAAAGATGTGGAAGTAAAATGGCTGCTAAATTACCGGGGGGGGAGTTTCCTGATGCAATATTATCCCGAAATTGAAAATGAATGCATTGTTAGAGGTGTGAGTTTTGAAATGATTACCGATGGACAGGCCTCTGCAATTCTGAACGAAATAGCTGAACCGGATGTTAATATGGATGCCGTTGCAATGAATAAAGCACCAAAAATTGCAGTTTATTCGCCGCCAAATAAACAACCTTGGGACGATGCAGTTACACTTGTTTTAGCCTACGCCGAAATTAATTACGATATTATTTACGACGAAGAAATACTTAATGGTAAACTTACAGATTACGATTGGTTGCATCTTCATCACGAGGATTTTACCGGGCAATATGGAAAGTTTTGGCGGTCATATCAGCACGCTCCCTGGTATCAACAAGATGTAAAAACAAATAATGAGCTTGCCAGAAATTTAGGGTTTATGAAGGTTTCGGAGATGAAATCGTTTATTACTCGAGAAATTGAAAGTTATGTTCAACGTGGTGGTTTTTTATTTGCAATGTGTGCAGCTACCGATACATACGATATTTCGCTTGCAGCTACCGGAATTGATATTTGCGAGCATATGTTTGATGGTGATCCTGCTGATAAAAATGCCCAGGAGAAACTTGATTTTACACACACATTTGCTTTCAGAGATTTTAAATTAGAAACGAGTCCGTATGTTTATGAATTCTCAGATATTGATGCTACAAATACACGAAAAGTAATTCGCGAAAACGACTATTTTACTTTGTTCGATTTCTCTGCTAAATGGGATCCAATTCCGACTATGCTTTGCCAAAACCACAACAACCTTATAAAAGGTTTTATGGGGCAAACTACATCGTATAGGAAAGAAGTTTTAAAACCAAATGTTTTGATTATGGGCGAGAATAAACCTGCCCGTGAAGCTCGTTATATTCATGGAGAGATAGGAAAAGGTTTTTGGACTTTTTATGGTGGCCACGATCCCGAAGATTATCGACATTTAGTTGGAGATCCTCCAACAGATTTAAGTTTGCACCCCAACTCTCCGGGCTACCGTTTAATACTTAATAATGTTTTGTTTCCTGCGGCTAAGAAGAAAAAGAGGAAGACTTAATTTCTGATAATTGTTTCTGGTTGCAAAGAAGAAAAATAGTTAAACTTGGGATTAATGGTTTATATTAATTTCCCAGAGACCGGGAGTAAATAGAATAATTTCGGTTTGGCAATCGACCATAAATGGCTGATCGGTTTTTCTAATTTGATACTTCAATTTTATGGTTACCGGAAACTCTTTAATTTCGTCGAAAGCTACTAAAGTATTTAACGAGCGTTCTCTGGTATCAATTTTTTTACCGTCTGAAATTTCTGCGTTTCCCATTGTAACAGAATTGTCAAGTACACCATCAACCTGAAAATTAATCCAGACCTGATTTTTAGTAGAGACACCTCTTGTAATTTTAGGATCTACAATTTTAATTCCTTTACTTAAATTTACTTTAAATAGTGCTTTTGAATCGTTGGGAACAATAAGTGAGTCAGCCATCCATAAACCATAATCTTGTACTAAATCACCGGCTTCAGTAATTATATTGTGTAATCCATATCCATCTTTAAGACCCTTGCTGAAGTTTCCGATGAAATTAGATCCATTTTCATAAGTATAAACTCCAAACCCGTTCGGCAATCCTTTTTTAAATTTTCCAATATAAGTATCAATGCCCTTTGCAGACCCTTCTCCATTTGCAAGTCCTCTCTTACAATCTCCGTTATATTGACCTTTAAGGTTATCAACCAAAACTTTACAATCGTATTGAGAATAGCTATTTATTGCGAGTACAAAAAATAGGATACTAATAATAACTATCTTTTTCATAATTTTTTGATTATAGTTTTTTAGGTCTAATTTATTAATTACCGAATTTAGCT
>DAOVTY010000117.1 GCA_030632865.1 Bacteroidota bacterium | reverse complement strand
TCCCATCACTAAATATTGCTGATTGCTTTCAGATACTTTCTCTAATTTCTGAAGTATAATCTTAGCTTCTTCTCTGCGCTTTTTATAACTTCCGGGCGAAAAATGAATTATAAAAACATCAATTCCCCCAGTTTTACAATGTAGTGCCCCGTGGTGCATTTTTTCAAAAATTTTCTCTTTAATCTCGATTGGAAACTTTGAAGTTAAACCAACTGAATAGCCACTTTCTTTTAACAGAACAGAATAATTGTGACCCCAATTTTTTGCATCTTCTTCAAGTTTTTCAGAAGAATATTTACACAGCTCCTGCAACCCGACAATCGTGGGGTTTTGCTCATTCATCCACTCATTCAGTTTTGCCCTTCTTACTTCATCTTTTCCCCAATCGAATCCGTTCCAAATATTGTAGGTTATAACTTTAATTGGCTCCTCTTTTCTCTGAGTAATTCCCTGAAAACCAAACATAATTAGTAAGACAATTAAGTAGAAATTTCTTTTTATCATTTCGATATTTTATAACTATCCAGCTTATATAGGAAGTAAAAAAGAATGCCACTGATTCACATATTATTAATTTAAATAATCTGTGAATCAGTGGCCCTTATTTTTATTTAGTTATTGCCTATGAACTCTTTTTAAAATATAACTCACCGTGCTTTCATCTCCATAAATATTAAATCCGGATGGTGCATATAAATAGGCAGGTTTACTATCTAATATCAGAACTTGCGGTCGTTCTAATTTAATCATCGAACCATAAATTTGTGTGGCTATTTGTGTGTGTTTTTCAGGAATATATTTTGTGAAAGGGAAATATCCCTGTTCTTTTTCATCGAAGTGAATTCCGTCATCCGACCTCCAAAGAATACCGCCGCCTTTTTCGATTAAACCGTGATTGTCGGTGGTAAGCAAACATATTTTCCCATCCATTACAAATGCATAACCATCTTCAACCGTCTGATTGTTTCTGGTAACTGGAAACGGAAGTTGAACATACGGACCTTCGGGGTTTTCCGAGATTGCGACACCCATTTTTCCGCTCTGCGATTTAAAATACAGGAAATAACCACCGTTGGGATGTTGTAAAAATGCAGGATTATTTACACCGTTTGTGGGTTTGTAATTCCAGTAATCAGGATTTTGAGGCGGCGACAAAATAAGTCCATTTTCGCCTACTCGTTTCCATGGGCCGTTTAAGTTTTCAGAAACTGCCAGTCCGATACACTGATTTGATGGGTGAGCCGGACGTTCGGGATTATTGTTTCCAATATAAAAGAGATAATATTTATCGCCTATTTTATGAATGGCAGGATTGTGAGCCCCAAATTTATCCCAGGTATCTTTTCCTGTTCCGGTTAGAGCAATGTCGTGAAAAGTAAAAGGTCCTTCTGGATTATCGGCAACGTAATGTGCAATTTCGCTGTGCGAACGCCAACCGGGGTCAACTTTTAACCTGGCTGGCCAGCGTGCAACAAAAAGGTGAACTTTGCCGTTTTCGTCTATAATTGGCGAACTTCCCCAAATAGTATATCCGGGTTCATCAACTGCAACTCCGATGTATTCCCAGTTTTTGGCAAAATCTGTTTTTATTTGCTGACCGTTTGTAACTGAAATGGATAAAAACAGGATTACTATTAGAAAATATTTCACAAAATTAATTTTAAAATATTTGTTGTATAAGTTGTTGCACCACTCGCAGATATTATTTTTATTATTATTAACCTATCGTGTCCTAAACATTTAACAGAGATAAATTAAAGTTGCTAAATTAGGGTATTTGCGACTTATTTTACCATTTCTGGGAAAAGAATCCCCTGTTTTACATCTCTTTTTTTTAATTGGAGGACTCTCGAACGGTTCATTCAGCCATTTTTGAAGGTCAATTTTAACAAATAAATTAAGCCTGATACAAGCAACCATATTTGATAATTGCCATCCATATTTTATCCGCTCTTTCTCTCTTTTCTAACTTTTTTTCAATCGTTTAGGACGCGATTGTACTAAAATCTATTTTTCTTTTAATGTTTCAATTAATAATACCCCATTTGCACCTCTTGATCCATAAACAGAAGTAGTACCATCTTTTATGATATCTATAGTTTTTATATCTATTGGTCGTAGAATTTTTAATATATCACTGTCCACAATAATATCATCCACAATAATAAGAGCAGCATCATTTCCTTGAAATGTTTTTGATCCTCTAATTACAACTTCTCCATTGTTTACTTGCACTCCCATACTTCTAATAAGATCATACATATTTGAAAACCTTGAGAAATTAGTATCTCCACTATTCATGTTAGATACTGCACCTGTTCTATCTCCTTCTGATACATAACCATAACCAATAGCATAATTGCGCTGTTTTTTGCCCGGCTTTAATTTCATGTTTATGGCTATTAACCTTGTATTTTCTTTAATTCGCACCTTTTGGTCGTAAAAACCATTTGCCTTAACTCTCAGTTTATCTTCGTTACAGCATATAATTGTAAAGCTGCCTACAGAATCGGTTATAAAAACTTGTTTTGTACTTTTAACCTGAATTTCTACTCCAATTAAAGGAATACTATCAAGCGTATGTATTATACCTTGAATAGTACGATCCTGACTAAAAGAAATATTTGTAAAAAAAAGAAATACGAATAAAAAAAGAATATTTGTTTTCATCTCATTATAATTTTAAAACATTTATACTTAACACGCTAGTAAAATAATTTCTGTAGGAATATACTTTAATAGTGAGTATTGTGGTTTTTAATTTAGTTGTTTCAAAATTACAAAAATTAGGCCATATTTAGTATAAATATCATTGTATTTTTGTTTCTATCTTGAATAATTCATATAGAAATAGCATTCTCAGATGTAACCAAAACTTTTTGTTAATTAAAAAGTTAGCTTAATCTACACTTGGTTTTAAACTATTCTAAAATACTTATTTCTAACAGCTGCTTTTTAGAAACGGTAATTTAAAAAGGGGAGGAAGATTACTTTTTAAATTATTATGAGGTTTTTAATGCACCATCTAAAGATTTAGTTTCTCCCTTACTAATTTTTATTTCCGATTTTAAATCTCCATAAATAATTTCACATGGTTTTCCTAGTAGTGATTTAACTCTCAATTCGGTTAATTTTCCATCTTCCCATTCAATATCAATTTCAAATCCCCCTCTTGTTCGCAAGCCTTTAATATTCCCATTTATCCATTGTGTAGGCAAGGCAGGTAATATCTGTATTACATTATTATGACTTTGCAAAAGCATTTCAGCAACTCCTGCAGTTCCACCAAAGTTACCGTCGATTTGAAATGGAGGATGGTTATCGAAAAGATTTGGATGCGTTGATTTAGAGTAAAGGGCTTGAATGTTTTCGTATGCTTTTTGCCCATCTTTTAAACGAGCATAAAAATTAATTATCCATGCACGACTCCAACCAGTGTGTCCGCCTCCATTTGCCAATCTTCCTTCAAGTGTTTTTTGTGCTGCATCTAACCACTTTGTATCTTGGGGATTTGTAAACTCATCTCCGGGGTACAGCGCATACAAATGCGATATGTGTCGGTGTCCGGGCTCAGCTTCCAACAGCTCTTCCGACCACTCTAAAACTCTACCGTCGGATCCAATTTGAGAAGGAGTTAACTTAGAAAGTATTGTTTTTAGTGTGTCTGAAAATTCAGTATCAACCCCCAAAATATCAGAAGTTTTTATGAAATTTGTAAATAACTCACGAATTATTTGATGATCCATTGCAGGACCCATACAAACGGCAGCGCGCTCGCCATTTTTACTAAATTTATTTTCGGGCGACATACTCGGGCCTGAAACAAGCAACCCTGTATTTGGATTCTCAACTAAATAATCTACAAAAAATAGTGCTGCATCTTTTAAAACTGGATAGGCTTTTTCTTCCAAAAATTCTTTATCACCAGTGTAATCAT
The DNA here is from genome assembly GCA_030632865.1 of Bacteroidota bacterium. Taxonomy (GTDB): domain Bacteria; phylum Bacteroidota; class Bacteroidia; order Bacteroidales; family Prolixibacteraceae; genus Draconibacterium. The sequence continues at coordinate 5,125 of DAOVTY010000117.1, read as the reverse complement.
AATGCTCCCAGAAATGGTCTGAACACCAAGCAAAACCGAGTGGCCACATCCCATAACCTGTTTTGCCAATTGGATCGGTATATTTCCAAATATCTGTTGTGTGATGTGCTACTACTCCTCGGCAACCGTAAACTTCTTTTGCTGTTATCGCCCCCCTTTTTCTGAGGTCGTTTGTGAACTCAAAAAAAGGTTGCTGACATTCGGCTAAGTTTGTAACTAGAGCCGGCCAATAATTCATCTGAATATTTATATTTATATGATAGTCGGCATTCCAGGGAGGCGACAAAGTGCCATCCCAAATGCCTTGCAGGTTTGATGGTAAAGTTCCTGAGCGCGACGAACTAATTAAAAGGTATCTACCGTACTGAAAATAGAGTTCGGTAAAATGAGAATCTGCTTCTCCATTTTTAATTCGAGCCAATCTTTTATCTGTTGGTAAATTTAAAGTATCAGGTTCATTTAACTCGAGACTTACTCTGTTAAACAAACTTTGATATTCGTTAATATGATTTGTTTTTAAATTTTCAAAAGAGATAACATTGGTGTTTTTTATATCGGCAGCAGATGTTTTTATCTCATCTGTACCCCAAAAATCTGTTCGTGCCGAAATATGGATTTCAACTTCGTCAGCATTTTTAATATTTAAACCCGTTTTGGTTGTAGATGTTTTCCCACCAGTTACATTAACCGAAACTACAGATGCGAATTTTGTTCCATTGCCATTGTATTGTGCAAAACCGGTCATTAGAATTTGATTTTCGCCAACAGAAATTTGTTCTGCTTCCCCGGGTCTATCTATCCATGTAGAAAAGCTCAATTTCCCTTTTTCGGAAGCTGTTAATTTAATTACAATAATTTGGTTGGGTGCAGATGCAAAAATTTCGCGTTTATATTCTATTCCATCTGCTTCGAACGATGTGGTTGTAATTGCCTTTTGTAAATCAAGATTTCGGTTGTAATTCGAGATGTCTCTAAACTTATTAAATTGAATATGTAAATCTCCTAATGTTTGGTACGTATGTAGTCCTTTATCAACACGAGTTCCCATTATTTTTTCCTGTGCCAATCTATCTCCTTCGGCGTATTTACCTTCAAATAAAAGTTGACGCACTTTATCTAAATTTTCCAATGCTTCAGGGTTTGCTCTTTTAACTGGCGCTCCGGTCCATACCGATTCTTCGTTAAGTTGAATTCGCTCATTTTCTATTCCTCCAAAAATCATTGCACCCAAACGTCCATTTCCTATGGGTAAAGCTTCTTCCCAATTGTCGGCTGGCTTATCATACCACAGTTTTAATTCGCGTGGATTTTGTTTTTTCGGAGTTTGGCATGCTTGTAGTATAGTTAAAAATACAATAAGTAAAATATAAGTTCTTTTCATTTTGAATAGTTTAAACAGAAAGGTAAATAAATAAATTTTATTTCAACTAAATAAAATAATGTTATGAATTGAGTTGAGAGAAACAAGAAAATTACAGATCGCCACCTCGTTTAGTTTCTACAATTAAAACTCCATTAGAACCTCGCGAACCATATATTGCAGCACTTCCATCTTTAATAACATTAATGCTTTTTACATGAGTCGGGGATATTGAATTTAGAACACTGTAATTTGTTGGTATCCCATCGATAACTATTAATGCAGCGCTACTACTATTTATTGAATTTATTCCTCTAATTATTATTTGGTCATTTACAATTTGTACACCTGCAAATCTACCTCTTATTATTTCAGACATATTTGAATATTGAGAAAAATCGATATCCTTATTATTTAAATTTGCCACTGCATTTAGTTTCTCTTTGTCTAAAACATGTCCGTATCCAATAGCATATTCGCGGCTTTTTGCACCTGGTTTCAGTTTAAGGTTTATTGCTGCTATTTTAATTTTTTTAGTAATTTTTACATTTTGTTTGTAAAATCCGTTTGCAGTTACTTTTAACTTGTCTTCTAAATTACATACAACAGAGAATCGTCCAAGCGTATCGCTAAGTACCACTATTTTTGTGCTTTTTACCTCAATTTTAGCACCGTTTAATGGAATGCTGTCAAAAGTTGTAATTAAACCGGATATTACTTTTTCTTGTGCGTTTAAATTATATGTGATGAAAAATGAGGAGATAATAATAAAAATAAAATATATTTTTTTATACATGGCTTTCAATATAGTTGATTAGCAAATTTACATAAAATCAATCAATACTTTATCTTGATAAGTCTTTAAAATTTGAAAATATTGCTTGCGTTTTTAGAAGTCTCCTTTAATCTTCTTTTGCAAGAATAACTCTTTTAACTCTATACGGTTTTTTATTTTGCGATTCGAAATAAGTACGCATTTGCAATTCGGCAATAATACCTATTGTAATAAACTGTATGCCCCCCATTACCAAAAGAACACCGAGTAAAAGAAGAGGTTTCCCCCAAATATCGTTACCAAATAATTTTAATAGCAGCAAATAAAAATTAATAAGTACTCCAATTCCAAATGTTACAAGTCCTATTGTGCCAAAAAAGTGCATTGGGCGTTGTAAGTACTTTTTAAAGAATACCATCAATATTAAATCGCTCAATACTCGGGTAGTTCTACTTAAGTTGTATTTAGATTCGCCAAACTCGCGAGAACGGTGATTAACATCTACTTGTGTAATTTTTGTAGCTCCCTCAAAAGTAATTAACGCTGGTATATACCTGTGTAATTCGCCGTAAATATGGATGCTTTTTATGGTTTCTTTGGTGAATATTTTTAGTGTGCAACCTAAATCTTTCATGTAAATTCCGGTTGATTTTCGAATCATATAATTCGCAATTTTTGAAGGAACTTTGCGAAAAAACATTCCATCTTTCCTGTTCGCACGAACACCGGCTACCATTTCCCATTCGTCTTTTTCCATCATTTGCAACATCATCGGAATATTTGCAGGGTCGTTTTGCAAATCGCCATCTAACAACACAACAAACTCTCCTTCTGCCTGATCTATACCAGCTTGCAAAGCCGAACTTTGCCCGTAATTTCTTTTTAGTTCTACAAGAATAAAACGGTCATCATTAATCTTTTTAATTTCACCACACGTGTTATCTGTCGAGCCATCATCAACAAAAATGGCTTCAAAATCGTAGTCGTTTAGTGCTTTTTTTATTTGTTCTGAAAGTGGTTTAATATTTGGCTCTTCGTTCCAAACACAAATTACAAGCGATAGTTTTTTCATTATTTATTATTTCTAATATCCTAAATTTACAATATTTTTTACTGTACAAATTTAAACAAATCATTCAAAATAAATGAGATTATTTTACTGGTTTAAGTTTCCAAATAAATGAAAACGTAATTGTTTTGTATTCCCAGTCGCGCAACCCATGGAAATATTGAAATTTAATAGTTTTGGAATTTAAATCTTTACGAAGTTCAAAATTCAATTTCATTGGTTTATCGCGCTCATATTTGTAACCCGAATAGCCTGATAATGACGTTGAAAATAGCCACATGTTTTTTTCAACGTCTGCACCAATCGAGTACATAAATGCATCGTTCTGAAGATTAAGTTCATCGTTGGTTTGCCAGCTGTAAAAACCTAGAGAACCAAATGGTCTGAACACCCTTGACTCTTTTTTACCAAAATTTTTAGAGAAACTTAAGTCGAAAAAATATCCTGGACTGTCGGTATAGCGCGCACCTTCTAACATATTTCCTGAGGCTGTTTTTGTTGCAAACCGAAAAAGAGTATTCGGGAATTTGCGATCTTTTGAAATTTGTATGAGAGTACTAAAATAGAAATCGCCTACAGCAACTCCTTTTCCATTTTCGATACGGGCAAAACGTTCGTTTCTAATCTCTTCAGAAAATGCAAAGTGCTCTAAAATTACTCCGTACATTTCTACTGCAATTTTATTATTTGCAAACGGAATATATAATCTTCCAGAAATGTCCTGTGTTGGATCACCAGAATGGAAATGGTTTGAAGCTGAAATTTCTATTTCGGTTTTGTCTTTTAAAAATCCTCTTTTTACACCGGGTATTGGCAGTGAATTTGGACCTAAATATCCGGGCGAAATTATCATCCAGTTTCGCCATCCTGGGTCGCCCGGTTCCCAACCGTGCAATTCGTTCCACCAAGTGTAATCTTGGTTTGGATCTTGCCCCTTAACAAGTGAAAATGAGAATATTAATAATATCAGAAAAAGATAGTTCTTCATCATTTTTATTTGAATCTTTCAAAGATAAAAAAACCCTTTAGACAATTTCTAAAGGGTTTGAACTAACTTTTATAATTCAAGTTTTTCTTTTATACTTTGCGGAATTGCATCTTTATGTACCATAATACTCATTGTTTTATAGTTTACATACGGTTTCGATGCATAAAAATATCCGTTGTATTTATTATAATTTCCCCACGAATTTTTTACTTTATAGAAAGTATTTCCATCCTGATTTTTAGCTGTACCAATAATGTGTAATCCATGATCATCTGTTGTAGTATAATTATCGAATGCAATTTGGCGCATCTCCTGTGTAATAACCATTTCGGCTGTGGGTTCGTCTAATTTATACATTTGCTGCTGTTGCTCTTTTTCCGAAAGAGCTTCCCAACGTGTAATCTCTGCATCGTTCATATCTTCAGTTTTCGATGAAGGCATTACTGCAACTCCCTTATTGCTAGATACAAATCCTTTCTAACTTACATCTGATCCTTATTTAACTGTAAAGCCATTGTTTAAAGAATAATCGATTATTTCTTCCAATTCGTTAATTGGCACATTATATACCTCGTCCCACGACCAATTATCTGGTATTTCAATAATAAATTTAGAATAAAACGGATGGTGTGTGTAGGATGTTATTTCTATGTAATCCTCCATATTTAATCCCACAAAATCTGTGGCAAAACTTTGTGGAGTATAATTTTTTCCTTGATATTCAAAATTTAGTGGAATTTCGCCTAGGTAAGAGTTTAATGTTCCTTCTATAGGTTCTATCCAAACAGTGCTTAGTTTACGGTTTTTATTTTCAATTACTGCATCAACATGTTGTTTTAACACACGATCCATTTCGCCATGCACATGTTTTTTTTCTCCATAATTTAATCCGTCGTATATTTCCTCAGGAACAATTCCATAATCTGTAATAAT
>DAOVTY010000225.1 GCA_030632865.1 Bacteroidota bacterium | reverse complement strand
TGGGGAGAACAGGAATTGTTGCAGCGAGTTTTCTTATCCAACAGGGATTGTCTTCACAGGCAGCAATTGATGAAGTAAGAAACTCCCGATCTAAAAGATCTATCGAATCAGAAATTCAAGAATTATTCGTTTACAAGTATAAAAAGAAATAGGCTGGAGGGAAGATTTTAAATACCATTTTTAGATATTCCATCGGGGGCAGCAATCATATTTACATTGGTAATTACATTTGGTTTGCTTCGTTTGGCGAAGTACTTTTTTAAATGAATACATCATATCAACCCCGTGCTTTTGCTCCTTTTAGGCGTTTGTAACTCTGTGAATACAGGAAATGCCACGAAAAATAAAAGTACATCGTCCTGCCGTGTTGTAGCGTACATTTGCCCCTTTCAATTATATTAAATACATTTAAACCCATATTAAAACCGATACCATATTTTAAAATTTACTATGACAATCCTCGATTATATCAACCAAATAAATGCGCGTTTTGTTTCCGGTATTTCAAGAGAACATTCATATCGGGGCGACCTTGAAATTCTTTAATAGCCGTAGCTATGTAATTATTTTTGAACAAAGAAGAAGGAAAAAAGAAACAATTTTTGTCGCTCATTTTGATATGTTTTGGTATAATATATTTATTGATTAAGCTTAGCCACCTGTTTGCTTGTCACGGCGCGGGTGGCTTTTTTTTATTATAAGTGCGGGCTGCCACGAATAAATATCTTGTTATTATTCATATATATAGCTGTGATATTTGGATTGAACAGTTTCAATGTGATGTTATTTTTTGCGTTCTGGGGGCATTTTTATGCCGGGTGTTTCTTATGAGTAGCAATTTATGTAAAATAGTGTTTCGAGTCAATTCTATTTTACAATAAATGTTCAATAACATATTTAAAATGTAGTTTCAATATTACGTTCATTTTGAATGCTTATCAAGTTTGTTTCAATATAAAAAAATGTCTATTTTAGTTGAGTGTTTTTAAACACATTTCAATTCGGGATTATAAAACGAAACTGCCCACTCTGATTACTCAGGTGGGCAGTTTTTATACTCAATTCAGATAGGTTTTTGGGAAATTAGGCGTAGTTATTTTTATTCACAACAAAGCAAAAAACTGCGTTGTAACAGGTTACTACAATGTTTTTTAATGAAGTTGTGGGTAAAAAGAACAAGCATAAAAACCGAAAAGCTATTTGGTTTGAGTATATATTAATTTGGAATGTTTCTTTTTATTCCAATTCCTTAAAATATTTTACCGTTCCAACTTTTAATTCCAAGGTCGAATTTTCGTGGCAAACAATTATTCCGTTTTCATGATTTTGAAGAGCAGATAATGTCCACATATGATTTATACCTTCTTCAACAACTTTTTGAAGTGCACGCGCCTTTTTATATCCATTTACAACAATAACAACCTCGCGAGAATCAAGAACGGTTTTTACACCAACTGTTAAAGCCTGTTTTGGCACTTTTGTTTTATCATTATCGAAAAACCTCGAATTAGCTACAATTGTATCGTAATTTAAATTTACTAATCGGGTTTTTGAATTTAAGGCTGACCCTGGCACATTAAAAGCAATATGTCCATCTGCACCCATTCCTCCCATAAAAAGTTCAATGCCTCCGTACAACTCTATTTTTGCTTCGTAATCGTTGCACTCTTTTACAAGATCAGGTGCATTCCCATCCAAAATATTTATATTCTCTTTTTCAATATCGATATGATTAAAAAAGTTCTCGAACATAAATGTGTGATAACTTTCTGGATGCTGCTCGGGTATCCCAACGTATTCATCCATATTAAATGTAACCACGTTTTTAAACGATACTTCGCCTGTTTTGTATAATTCAATTAGGTGTTGGTAAGTTCCTAAAGGTGAAGAACCGGTTGGCAAACCTAAAACAAATGGGTTCTCTTTTGATGGGTTAAATTCATTTATTTTTTTTGCAATATAATTTGCAGTCCATGTGCTAATTCCTTTATAACTCTCTTGAATAATTAGTTTCATTTTTATCTTATTTTGTTAAATTTTTTAAGTGATTTTTTATAAAATTCCTTCCATTGATTTTTCCATTTTAAAAGCCTCTTCCAAAAACTCATTTACATTCAAATCTCTATGGAATACCATTCCGTGTGTGGCTCGCAAAAGTGGCGATTGGTTTTGGTAAAAATAGTTTTTACCTAATAGAAATTGAATTTGTTTGTGCTGATCGAACCATATACTTTGCGTAAGCTCACTAAATTTACCATCGAGCTGATAACTAGGGAACGATGCATTTACCTGAGTAACGTAACATTCTGAAAACGATTTGTTTAGAGTTGCGAGTGCGTTCAGCGAAACAGGTACAATAACTTCAACATCCCACGGATTGTATTTAAACCAGACATTTCGGTAACCAATAATTCGTAAATTACTTAAATCGGTTTCTTTGTTCCAAGCTTCAACTGCTTTGGCAATAGCTTGTAAAACTTTGTAATGTGTGTCTGGTCCGCTTCCCTGAGGATCCATTGCTAAACTAATTACTGTAGGCTTATATTTTCTGAAATCCTCAAGAATTGGCAACACATCTTTTTCGAAACTCGACTGACCAGAATAGAATCCTAATCGCAAGTGATGAATATTTTGCACAATAGTACCGTAGTGTGCCCAAACCAACTCTTCTTCAAACTCACGAATCATCCCTTTCAGTTTCTGTATTTTAGGTGGATTTTTACCACCATCATAACTGCTTTTAAGATTTGTAAGAATTTCGTTAATAGCTTGGTGTAGTTCTTTTTTGTTTTTTATTTCCCAAACTTTAACCATTGCACGAATTAAACGATGACAAACACCCCGCCGTTTTTCCTCGTCGTTTTGTGCAGCAATATTATCGAGATAGTGATAAATATCTTTACCCCATTTATATTTGTATCCGTCATCGAAAAAATCTGGAAAATTAATCATTTCAATTTTCCCATTATTTATTAAATCTTTTGTGTCAGTTAATAAATCAGTCAGAAAAGTATTAGTAACAGCAGTAAATCCGGAAGTTAATACAGAAAAGTGCATTTCGTTACTTGCTCTCCTGGATTGACGATTTGTGCATGGCATAATTCCTAGCATTATATCGTCGTGGTGAGGTCCGGTATGATAATACACTTGATTGTTACTTTCTTCCATTCCTCGTTTCATTTTCACCAATATAGAATCGATAACAGATTGTACTGTTTCTTCGTTTAATCCAGGAATCATGCTACAATATTTGTCAGATTTTAAGTCATTCAACTCTAATTTCGGGCCAAATTTGTTTATCTTTTTACAAAGTTCTATAACAGCACGCTCTGTTTTATTATGTGTCCATTCACCATTTTTATAAAAGTAATTGATGCTGTCTTCCAGTTCAACTGCAGCTCCATCGGTTAAATAAAAGCGGCCATTTTTTAATTTATGAAGTGATGATGCAGGAGAAGTAACATTGGGTTTATTTTCCAATGCATCTTTTATAGTGCCAGCAATAGCTTCTCCGGCAGCAAAAATTATAGCTTTATTGTCTGAGTTGTAATTAATTGTTCCTAACCCAATTGTAATAACTAATCTGTTTTTAGAAACCTCAATTCCTCCGAGATCGGCAGCGGTAATAGCCTGCGTTTCAAAATTTGTTTTTGTAAGCCTGGTTGTCGAAAAATGATCTGAGCCTTGTGTGTTAAAAGCGATGTGTCCATCTGATCCAATTCCTCCAAGAAAAAATCCAATTCCACCTTTTTTCCGAATTCTATTTTCATATTTTGAACACCAGTTGTCTATTTTAAAAAGTGATTCTTTTTGCAACTGTTCTAAACTTGATTTTGCCGCTCTAAAGCGCAGTGTTAGATCAATAATGTAATCAGGGAAAATTTCGGTAAAATGCTTGTTTCCAGCTAATTCTATCTCTTCAGAGTCAATTAATAGTGCGTTTTCTCTTTTCATTCCAAACCCATCGATATAATACTCTTGGGCATAATTACAAAGGCTATTGTGCTGCTCTGTTTTAATGGGGTAAAATTCTCCCATTTGTACAAATTGGAGTTCGCTTAAATCTGGCTTTTTAAGTTTGCTTAAATTAAATTTTGCAAGAATATCTTTTCCCTTTTTTTTGTCCCAATTATCTAAAAGTAAGTGAGTAAACTGTATAAAGTGTTGTGCCGTTTTTCCAGTTGGCAAACTAATTACTCCGTTTGGATTCTCTCCAGCCCATTCCAAAAAACTTAGAGCAGACAGTAACCCTAGCTGAGGAAAACTTTCTACAGTTATATAAGGAAATTGAGTTGTAATGTCTTTTAACTTTGCTTTTTTTAAAAAAGCCTCTTCAACTTTAGAAAAATTTAAATTCATAAAAAGTTTAATTTGATAATGATATTTTTTCTAGTGCATAAGATGCAGCTCCCATTGTGCCGGCTTTTGATCCTAATTTAGAAAATTCAATTTTTGTGTCGTCGCTAATATCTCTATTGCTATATGTATGAATTGCTTGCTGAATTGGTGCTAATATAAATTGATCGGCTTCTGCAACCCTGCCACCAATAATTATTAATTCAGGATTAAAAATTTGCAGTAAATAAGCAATTCCACGCCCTAACCAACGTCCCGCTTCTGTAAATATGGATATGGCAAATTGGTCTCCTGACTTTGCTGCTTGAATTACATTTGCAAATTCAATATTATTTAAGTTGTTATTTACGAGTTCGTTAATTAATGATGAACTCCCATTTTTTATTCCTTCTTTTGCTAATCTCACAATTGCAGTTGCAGAAGCTACTGTTTCTAAGCAACCTTGTTTTCCGCAGGAACATAGCACCCCATTGTCAACAATTGGAAGGTGCCCAAATTCTCCCGAATAACCTGATTTACCAAGATGCAATTTTTTGTTCATTATTATACCAAGTCCTAAACCCCAGTCGGCATGTAGCATAAGAACATCCTTTTTATTTTTAGCAAGACCAAAATGTTGTTCTGCAAAGGTTCTAACTTTAGAGTCGTGAGCAAAATAAACCGGAAGACCAAATATTTTTTTGAGCTCCTTTAATAAATTCTTAACCTGAGGGAAATAGGTTTTATTACATCCCTTTTTTTGATTAATTAATCCAGGTAATTCGATGCCAACAACAAGAATTTTATTGTGCGAAATGTTACTCTCTTTTACAACTTGTTCAAGCTCTACGTTAACTTGTTTGAAAATATCTAGGTCAGATTGTATTTTTAT
>DAOVTY010000141.1 GCA_030632865.1 Bacteroidota bacterium | reverse complement strand
TAAAATGAAAACTCCACTCCTATTAATTCATGGCGAAGCTGATAATAATTCGGGAACTTATCCATTACAAAGCGAGCGTTATTTTAATGCATTAAAAGGAATGGGCGCTCCGGTTCGTTTGGTTATGCTGCCAAAAGAGAGTCATGGTTACGCAGCACGCGAATCTATTTTACATGTTATTTGGGAACAACACGAATGGCTGGAGAAATGGGTGAAAAATAGGAAATAATCACAAATTTTTTAAAAGTATATAAATCTACTCTAAACAAATTGCGAATTAAGATTGTATAGCATTACAATCTTAATTCGCGAAATGCTCTATTGCATTCACTACTTTGTTTATTAATTTAGCCCGCATTAGAATAACTCATATTTTTAATATTATATAAATGACTACCGACGAAATTTTAGCCCGATTATCAGATGGAAATGAAAGATTTGCAACCGACCAATTAAATAGTGATTTACAAGATAGTTCGCGGCGCAAATCGATAATTAACGGGCAAAAACCTTTTGCAACTATTTTGGGTTGCGCCGACAGCAGAATTGTACCCGAATTAATTTTCGATACCGGTTTGGGCGAACTTTTTGTTGTACGGGTTGCCGGAAATATTGCCAACAAATCGTCTGTTGCAAGTATAGAATATGCAGTTGCACATTTAAACACCAAGGTAATTATTGTACTGGGGCATCAGAATTGTGGTGCAATAACAGCAGCTTCGCAAGGTGGCGATAACGGAGAAAATCTAAACCATTTACTATCACACTTAAAACCTGCATTTGAGGAATCTAAAAAAACGGCAACCGTAAACGATGTTGCAAAAATAAATGCAAAACTCACAGCTAAAGAATTAATTGCCAAGTCTGCCATTATAAAAAATACAGTTGATAATGGAAACGTAATTGTAGTTCCGGCTTATTACGATATGGATTCAGGGAAAGTGGATTTTGGTTAACTGCGATATCTCAATCGGGGCGCGACTTTGAGTTGCACCCCGACTAATTAGCGAAATAAAAAATCCGACTGTAACAAATTGTTAATCAGTCGGATTTAATTATAGAGTGAGGTCTCTGGCGGATTCGAACCGCCGTACACGGTTTTGCAGACCGGCGCCTAGCCACTCGGCCAAGAGACCATAATCTCCTTTTAAAAATATCTGCTTGACGTTCACGGTTTTTCCCGAGTACTCGGGACTAACCATTCGGCCAAGAGACCTTTTTTCTTTCGGTGTGCAAATCTAAGAAAAATTGCAATTACCACAACACAATTTGAAAAGAAACTATTTGCGTGATTTTTATAATTAATAGTTTACTTCAATAGTTGATAAAATAGTGCAACCTATTTCAGCAACTCTACAACATTTTGAATTATTTTATTGAATTCATCCTTTCTAAAACCCAAAGAAACCACAGCAATTCTTCCTTCTTTATCGATTATAAAATTTCTGGGAATATTTTGTTTGGCAAATTTCGAAAAGATTTCTCTTTTAGGATCTGGATAGAATGGCAAATCATAATTATTATCTTCTTTGAATTTATTTACAGTCGCCCAATCGTGCTCGCGCCCAATTACCAAAACCTCAAAATCATTACGGTTTTTAAATTTATTATATACCTCTTCTTCAAGGTAAGGAAGCTCCATACGGCATGGCCCGCACCATGTTGCAAAAAAGTTTATCCATACAACTTTCCCTTTTAAGTCGGTAAGTTGTTTTGTAGTTCCATCTTGCAACTCTATGGTAAAATTAGGTGCAATGTCGCCCTTCTTTACGAGTGTAAATTCATCTTGCGCAAAAAGATTTGCAGCACAAAATAACAGAGTTAAAATAAGAAGATGTTGTGTTATTTTCATTTGAATCGGTTTTGTACGAATAAAAGTAGTTTTCATAACCTGAGTTATTAAACTGTCATTTCGAACGACGAACGAATGAATTAGAAATCTTTTATTTAATGAAATGGATTTTTCTCCATTGTCGTTCGAAATGACAATACATTGATATGTTATTTTAAACTTGATCTACCAAAAACTTGGTAACAGCAGCTTCAATTCTACTATTAATTTTTGAAGAATCAGATTTTTCGAAAGTATCGCCTGTGATTTTCTCAAAAAGTTCGATGTAACGATCAGAAACTGAACTAACAAATTCCGCATTCATTTCAGGAATAATTTGTCCTTCTAACCCCTGAAAATTATTTTCGATAAGCCATTGTCTCACAAATTCTTTTGAAAGTTGCTTCTGTTTATCGCCGTCTGCCTGACGAGATTCATACCCATCGGCATAAAAATAGCGCGACGAGTCTGGAGTATGAATTTCGTCAATAAGATAAATTTTACCATCTTTTTTACCAAACTCATATTTTGTATCAACTAAAATTAATCCCATTTCGGCAGCTATTTCTGTACCACGCTGAAACAATTTACGAGTGTAATCTTCAAGCATTTCGTATTCTGCTTTGTCAACTAATCCTTGAGCAATAATATCTTCGCGCGAAATATCTTCATCATGACCAACATCGGCTTTTGTTGTGGGCGTAAGAATTGGCTCTGGGAATTTCTGATTTTCAATCATTTCGTTGGGCATAGCAACTCCACACAGAATTCGTTTTCCATCTCGGTATTCACGCCAGGCATGACCGGTTAAATACCCACGAATTACCATCTCTACTTTAAAGGGTTCGCACATGTGCCCCACTGTTACATTCGGATCCGGCACTGCAATTTTCCAGTTTGGAACAATGTCGGCAGTAGCATCTAAAAATTTCTCTGCAATCTGGTTTAGTACTTGTCCTTTAAATGGAATCCCTTTGGGCAAAACTACGTCGAATGCCGAAATGCGGTCCGAAACCACCATCACTAAAAAATCGTCGTTTATATTATATACATCACGAACTTTCCCTACATACAAATTTTTTTGTCTCGGAAAATTGAATTCTGTTTTTGTTAATGCCTTGCTCATTGTATTTATTTTTTATGAATTATTATTTACTTTTTTTTCTTCTAACTGAGACTGCTTCTTTTCTTTTTTATTCTGCTTCGCTGAAAACTGTGTCTATCAACTATCTTCATTCCGAACTTTTCTCGTATGCATCAACAATATCACGAACTAGTTTGTGTCTTACAATATCTTTTTTGTTGAATTGAATAACTGAAATGGATTTTATTTTTCCTAAAATTTGCATGGCGTGTAATAATCCGGAATTACTTTTTTTGGGTAAATCAATTTGGGTAATATCTCCAGTAACCACAAACTTGGCATTTAGTCCCATTCGGGTTAGAAACATTTTCAATTGGTTGACAGTTGTGTTTTGCGCTTCATCTAAAATTACAAAAGCGTTACCTAAGGTTCTACCTCGCATAAATGCAAGCGGAGCAATTTGTATAGTTCCGTCCTTCATAAATTCCTCCAGCTTTTTAGCAGGAATCATATCTTGCAAAGCATCGTAAAGAGGTTGTAAGTATGGGTCAATTTTATCTTTTAAATCACCGGGTAGAAATCCCAGATTTTCACCTGCTTCCACAGCTGGACGACTTAAGATAATTTTTTTGATCTCTTTATTTTTTAAAGCTTTTACAGCCAGTGCGATTGCAGTGTAAGTTTTTCCCGTTCCAGCTGGGCCGATTGCAAAAAGCAAATCATTTTTAAAACTTTCTTCAAATAAACGACGTTGATTGGGTGTGCGCGCCCGAACTGGCTTGCCATTGTTTCCAAACACGATAATATCTTTGTCACCCGAACTGTTTTCTCCCATCGATGAAACGCCAGTAGCCATAATTTCATGAATTACCTGATCAGTTAAAATATTGTATTGAAAATAGTGGTCGAGAATAAGAGCAAATTTCTTTTCAAAAAGGCTCAGTTCTATTTCTTCTCCCACAATAAAAAGAGAATTACCGCGAGCAGTAATTCTAATTTTGGGGAAAAGCTTTTTTATTAGATTTATTTTAGAATTGTTTATACCAAAAAATTCTAAGGGGTCAATTCCTTCCAATAATATTTGTTTATCCAATACTAATATTAAAATGTTTTACGACTCAAATTTACGAAATAAAATAACCAATATTAAATTTGGAATTGGAAAAAACCCGTGCAAAAACAACTTTTACAATGGCAAAAATGGAGCAAAATCTATACAACAGCAAAACAATATTAATAGTATAAAGACCTTATTTTGAAAGTAGTTTTACAATCCAAAGAATCAAGTACAATCCTAAACCAAGTCCCGCTAATAAGAACGTTACTACAAATCCAATTCTTACGTGAGATTCTTTCATCCCAATCTTATTTCCTGTCCAACTAGATACACCTAAAATCATAATTATATTTTTTGTTAATTTATAAAGTACTTCAAAATTATAAAATTATTTGAATTTCATTGTGGATAACTTTGCTTTATGTTTTTATATAAACGATTTTGGAATCGTTAATTTCGGGAATAATCATAAATACATTTGATGCAAAGAAAATTAGATGCCTTTAAAGAGTTACTCGAAATAATGGACGAACTACGAGAAAAGTGTCCGTGGGATAAAAAACAGACACTAGAATCGTTACGAAAATTAACCATTGAGGAGACTTACGAATTGGGAGATGCAATACTTCAAAACAATTTACAGGATATAAAAAAGGAGTTGGGCGACCTAATGTTGCACATTGTTTTTTATTCAAAAATAGGTTCGGAAAAAGGAGAGTTTGATATTGCTGATGTTTTAGAAAGCATAAATAAAAAATTAGTTTATCGTCATCCTCATGTTTTTGGCGATGTTGATGTTGACGGCTCAGCAAAGAAAGGTGAAGAGAACTGGGAAGCTTTAAAATTGAAAGAAAAAGGCGGTAACAAAAGGGTTCTGGAAGGGGTTCCGGCAGCAATGCCAGCTTTGGTAAAAGCGAATCGTATTCAGGAGAAAGTTAGCGGAGTTGGCTTCGATTGGGAATACAAAGAGCAGGTTTGGGATAAAGTAAAAGAGGAAATTGACGAGTTGAGCCACGAAATTAAAAAAGCCAACAAAGATAAAATTGAAGCTGAGTTTGGCGACATATTTTTTGCGTTGGTAAATGCTGCACGCTTATACGATGTCGATCCGGAAGCTGCATTAGAACGTACAAATCTAAAATTCATGAAACGTTTTAATTATCTTGAAAGTAATACTTTGTTGAAAGGGAAAAGCCTGCACGATATGAGTTTAGCAGAGATGGATGTAATTTGGGAAGAGGCGAAAAGAAGAGAAGCCCCATCCCAGCCTTCCCCAAAGGAGAAGGAGTAAGAAAAAAATAGACATCGCAGTTTTCAGTCGTTGCCAAGATAAAAATTGACAAAAACAGTTCACCTAGTAAATAATAGTTGATGTGTGTATAAAAAATAATTAAACTTAAAACCTAATATCATGAAAATCGTAATAATTTTTCTCTCAATTCTGGCAATTGTATCGTGCACTCAAAAAAATAGCACCGACTCAGTTTCCCAAAAGTCTTCGGATTTTAAAACTACTTTTACAAAAGCCGAACTCACCGATAAAATAAAAGGTGGCTGGGCCGGGCAGGTAATTGGCTGCACATTTGGTGGCCCAACCGAATTCCAGTTTAAAGGGTCTATGATTAACGATTACCACCCAATTAAATGGGAAGAAAACAGTTGTCTTTGGTATTATAATAATGCACCGGGATTGTACGATGATATTTACATGGATCTGACTTTTGTTGATGTTTTTGAAAAAGAGGGGTTGGATGCGCCTGCAAAATCTCATGCGCTGGCATTTGCAAATGCCGAGTATAAATTGTGGCATGCCAACCAGGCTGCTCGTTATAATATACTTAACGGAATTATGCCTCCACAATCTGGTCACTGGTTAAACAACCCCCATTCAGAAGATATCGATTTTCAGATTGAAGCCGATTTTGCAGGTTTAATGGCACCGGGAATGGTAAACGTGGCATCAGAAATTTGTGATAAAATTGGACATATTATGAATTATGGCGACGGTTGGTACGGTGGAGTTTATGTTGCAGCAATGTATTCGGTAGCATTTATTTCTACTGATGTTGAGCAGGTTGTAACAGAAGCATTAAAATCTATTCCGGTAAATTCGGATTTTTATAAATGTATGAATGATGTTATAAACTGGCACAACGAATATCCCGACGATTGGAAACGCACATGGTTTGAAGTTGAGAATAATTGGTCGGCAGATATTGGCTGCCCTGACGGAGTTTTCAAGGCCTTTAATATTGATGCAAAAATAAATGCTGCATACATAATTATCGGATTGCTTTATGGCGAAGGGGATTATTCAAAAACATTGGAAATTTCTACTCGTTGCGGACAAGATTCTGATTGTAATCCGGCAAGTGCAGGTGGAATTTTAGGAACAATGTTGGGCTATTCTAAAATTCCAGAATTTTGGAAAATACCATTATACAAAGTAGAGGCGATGGATTTTAAATACACAACTATGTCGCTTAACGATGTTTATGAAATTGGAACAAATCATGCGTTGGCAGTTCTTCAAAAAAATGGAACAAATGTGGATGGCGATAATATTGAAATTCAGTTAGAAGAAATTAAACCCGTACAATTAGAGGTTGGTTTTGAAGGACATTATCCGATTGAGCGCAATAGAATTGGACAAAACTTAACGAATAGCACTCCAGAAATAAAATTTAATTTTACAGGAAATGGATTTGCACTTACAGGTTGGGCGAAAAGCACAATTGGCGATGCCGAAATTAATTTAGAAATGATTATTGACGGTGGAACCCCAGAAAAATTTACAATGCCAACGACATTCGAAACTCGCAAACACGAAATAGCATGGAAATATCAGCTTAACGAAGGAGAACATAACGTACTAATTCGCATATTAAAACCCGAAGCAGAATTAAGAGTTGATGTTGGCGATTTATTAGTTTATAGTGAAAATAAAATTGAAAATACTTGGAAAACACATTGATAATTCTCTAAAAATAATCATAAAAAAAAGGTTGCCGAAGCAACCTTTTTTTTATGATTATTAAATCTTTATACTCAATACTAATTACTTTTTAAAGCAATCCCCGTTTTTTAAGAAGTGGTGTTTTAGATGGCTCTTGTCCTCTAAAGTTTTCATAAATAACCATTCCATCGTCCGATCCGCATTGTTCTAATAGTGTTCTGAATTTTGCTGCATATTCCGGGTTAAAAATATCACCCGATTGTTTAAATGCGTCATAAGCATCAGTATCTAAAACTGCAGCCCAAATATAAACGTAGTAACCTGCAGAATAACCGTCGCCTGAGAAAATATGTGAAAAATAAGTACTACGATAACGAGGAATAAATTCAGGAATGATTCCAATGTTTTCCATCGCCATTTTTTCAAATTCACGAACATCAGTTATTTCCGGATTTTCAGGAGTGTGATAATCTAAATCCAGCAAAGATGCTGCAACATATTCGCCCGTAATAAATCCTTGATTGAAAGTTCCACTCTTAATTAATTTTTCTAATAACTCATCAGGAATTGTCTCTCCTGTTTCGTAGTGTTTTGCATATACTTTAATCACTTCAGGATCGGCTGCCCAGTTCTCCATAATTTGCGAAGGAAGTTCAACAAAATCACGCGGCACACTTCCACCAGTTCTATCGTAAATTCCATCAACAAACATAAAATGCAAGGCATGTCCAAATTCATGAAAGAAAGTTGAAACCTCGTCGAAACTTAACAATGCTGGTTTATCGCCTGCAGGACGGGTAAAATTCATAACGATTGAACCTATCTGAGGAATTCTTTCTCCATTTTTATAAGAAACACGGCGAAAAGCAGTTGACCATGCTCCCACTCTCTTTCCGTCGCGCGGATGAAAATCCATATATAAAATTGCCAGATGCGAACCATCTGCTTCTTGAACTTCGTAGGCTGTTGCTTCTTCGTGGTATGTAGGCAGGTCTTTGCGCTCTATAAATTTCAATCCGTAAAGATTTTCAACTACGTAAAAAATACCTTTTTTAGTAGCTTCCAAACTAAAATATGG
>DAOVTY010000016.1 GCA_030632865.1 Bacteroidota bacterium | reverse complement strand
TTTTCGAATTCAAAATTACGTAGTTTCTGAATATCGTCCATTGCCCTGTAAAGTGCATTTTCTCCTTCGTTGCGGGCAGCGTGTCCCGATTTTCCATGAGCATAACAATCTAAAACAAGCAGTCCTTTTTCGGCAATTGCAAGTTCCATTTTTGTTGGCTCACCAATAATTGCAAAGTCGATAGGAGTAATTTTAGGCAATACAATTTCCAGTCCACGCCTGCCCGAAATCTCCTCTTCGGCACTTGCTACATAAACTAAGTTGAATGGTAATTTTTTTCGCTCGTAAAAATGAATAAAAGTTGCAAGCAAAGAAACTAGCGGTCCGCCAGCATCGTTACTTCCCAATCCGAAAAGCTTGTCGCCTTCTTCAATTGGCGAAAAGGGATCTAGTTTATAACCATTTGCAGGACGAACAGTATCGATATGCGAATTCAACATTATAGTGGGCTTCGTTTTGTCGTAGTGTTTGTTATAAGCCCAGGTATTATTCTCTTTTGTTGAAAAAGGAATTTCTTCATTTCTTAAGAAATTACGCATCACCTCCGCAGCATTTTCTTCTTCTTTGCTAAACGATGGTGTTGAAATTAATGTCTTTAAAAGATCGATGTATTTTTGCATAAATATATTTTCTACTTGCTTTGCAAAAGTGTGAAAAATATTTTGAATTGACTATTTGATATTGTGAATGAAATTAGAAAACTGATGCCGCTGATTGTGCTGATAAAAATCTGTGTGAATCTGTTAAATCTGCATCACCGGTGTGCTATTTGTTTTTAATTATTTTTTAAAATTTCCAGCGCATTAAAACCCAAAGCTCATCACCCAATTCCCACCATTTGTTAATTGTTGAGTTAGCAAAAGAATTAGAATAATCAGTTAAATATTCTCGACATAATTGTGTTTCTTCTCCATTTTTTGCATTCTTTTTATCCTGCTTTAACAAAGCAACTGCTTGCTTTTCAATATGGTCTATTTCATTAAAAATTTTCTCTTCGTACTTTGCAACTACGGGTTCTACAATATCTTTTGCAGTTCCCCAGTTTACCATTGCCAAACGGTTAGCACGTCGAAAGGCCCAAACTGCAGACTCGCTGCTAAAGTGGTCTTGTCCGCAAATATTAAAACTATTAGGCAGACTTAAATTACCGCAATAAATCGGAATCCGCGCACTTAATCGAGGTACGTCGAAACTAAAAAAAATGCGTCCACCAATTTCATCGGGTAAATCGTCGCGCAATTGGGCAATCCACGAGTAAGCGCAGTACTGTACCGAAATCGGACGCTGACGAACAACAACATCTTTTTCTAGCGAGTTTAAAAGGTTGCGCTTGTCTGTTGACATCCATGGATGAGCAGCCGGACTTATAATAGTATCTACAACCGTTAGTTTACCATCTTTGTCTCGCTTTGTCTTAGCTACGTTCAAATTACGAATCATTTCATATTCTGTGCCATCGTACGTGGCGCGGTATAAATCTAAAACTTGTTTTACATTTACTTTCTCGTCAACTTGAACTGAGAATGGAAGCTCGTCGCTATCGAAATTTAATTTTAAACTTGGTGCGAGAGAATTAAAAACAAAATATTCGCGTATTGTAAAAGGTTTGCTACCACTATAAACTTCCCAATATTTGAACGTTTTTTTACCATCCCAAAAACCTAGCTTTTTTGCTACATCATATACATTTTCCGATGCCATAAAATAGTCAGTGTTTTTTAAATCTATTTCAGCAATGCGCGATAAATTTGCCGAAACTCCAACATGGTCGTCGGGGATACGTTGCGCAGCCCAAACACCTCCTATTTTGTCTTTACCTTCGCCAAATATTTCCAATTGCCAAACCTCTTTTGTATCGGCAATTGTTATACATTCTCCGGCATCGGCATAACCATATTCTTTAATTAATTTGCCAATAAGTTGTATGGCCTGGCGCGCATTTGAACAACGTTGCAGGGCAACTCGCTCCAACTCCTCAATCAGGAATAATCCGTTTTTGTTACGTAACTCTTTGTGACCACCAATTGTAGTTTCGCCAATTGCAAGCTGTTTCTCGTTTAAACACGGGTACGCAGTATTCAAATAGGCGAAAGTCTCTTTAGCTTGTGGAATTTCTCCTTTTAATTCTAACCCATTTTTGCTCCAAGCACTGCTGGTATGCATTGTTCCCCAATAAACTTTATGAGTTGTGTCGCGCTCATATTTTTGTGCCGGAACAAAATCGAGCCACGTTCTGTAATATGCATCGCAAGTGTGTGCAGTAATTACTGAGCCATCGACGGTAGCTTTTTTTCCAATCATTATGCTAGTGCAACTTTCGTTGTATAAATCCTCTTCAATTTCTTGCGAATAGGAGATTGGAATAATCAAAAGAAAAAATAGTATTATAAAGGTGATTGTTTTAATAATGTTAGTAAGTTTCATTTTAATCTATTTAAAATTGATGCTTTCAAAATTAGTTTTTTTAAAAAGTTAAGCAACAGTTTTGTTGATTTAAAAATTGTTCGTAGTTTTGCGAACAACGAACTATTATAGTTATTATGGATAGGAAAGTTTTATACGATGAACAACAAAAAATTGCCCGCTATGCAAAAGCGATGGGGCATCCGGTTAGAATGTATGTTTTAGAGCTACTTTCGAAACAATTGTGTTGTTATAGTTGCGATTTGAGTGAAGAGCTTCCAATTGCAAAATCAACACTTTCGCAACATTTGAAAGAGTTAAAAGATGCAGGACTTATTCAAGGAGAAATTGAAGCGCCGAGGATAAAATATTGTATTAACAATGAGAATTGGGAAGAAGCTAAAACATTGTTTAAGCAGTTTTTAGGAGTTTAATAATTAATCAAAAACGATTTAAATTATAAAAATATGGAAATAAAAGTTTTAGGAACAGGATGTCCGAAGTGCAAAAAGTTGGAGCAACAAGTAAATGATGCAGTTGTTGAAATGGGTATCGAAGCAAATATTGAAAAGGTGGAAGATATTTTTAAAATTATGCAGTATGGAGTAATGCGTACTCCCGGACTGGTAATTAACGAAAAGGTTGTATTATCTGGTAGATTACCAAAATCGAGCGAATTAAAAGAATTTTTAACCAATTAAATTAGCTAAAATGAAAACATTGAAATCATTAATTTTATTATTTTTTGTTGCGGTATTTGTTTTTGCTGGAAATGCCGAAACGAACCAACCATCAAGCGTTGAGGGCGAAAAAATAAGGGTTTATTATTTTCATAGTACGCGAAGATGTGCTACCTGTATGGCAATTGAAAAAGAGACTAAAAGTGTTTTAAAAGAGCAGCCATATTCTGAATTGAAAAAAAATGGAGACCTTCTTTTTAAATCTTATAATATAGATAATGCTTTAAATAAAAAGCTAGTGGAGGAATTTAAAATTACCGGTTCTTCGCTTATTGTTATAAATAACGAGGAAACAATTAATTTAACAAGCAAAGCATTTATGTACGCATTAAAACAACCCGATAAACTTAAGCAGGCATTGCGCGATGCTTTAGATGACTAAAACTAATAAATGGAAGAACTTATAACGGGACTTTACGAGAATACAAATATTCCTGTTTTGTCTGCCTTTTTTTTGGGTCTGCTAACGGCAATTAGTCCGTGCCCCATGGCAACTAATATTACAGCAATTGGTTTTATTAGCAAAGATTTGGAAGTTAAAAACCGTGTGTTTTATAACGGTTTAATTTATACATTAGGGCGTGTATTATCGTATTCTAGTCTCGCTATAATTTTTTATGTTGGTGCTGATCAATTTAAGTTATCATCTTTTTTTCAGTTGTATGGAGAGAAAATATTAGGACCACTTTTAATTGTTGTGGGTATTTTTATGCTTGGCATAATTAAAATTAATTTTCCCGGAATGAACATGTTCTCGCGTAAGTTAGAGGAGAAAAACAGATGGAATTTCTGGAATGTTTTATTGCTGGGAGTTGTTTTTGCTTTGGCTTTTTGTCCATATAGTGGTGTGCTTTATTTTGGGATGTTGATTCCGATGTCAATTGGGTCGGCAAAAGGATTGCTGCTTCCGGTAGTTTATGCAATTGCAACAGGAATTCCTGTAATTATTATTTCATGGTTATTGGCGTACACTATCTCTGGAATAAGCAAATTCTATAATATTTTAAAAAAGGTAGAGTTTTGGATGCGCCGCGTAATTGCTGTACTTTTTATTGGTGTTGGCAGTTATTATGTTGTTGTTATTTGGTTTTAATGAATTGATATTTTATACAATAAATGTTGCGGTGCTCTGCACCTAAGATTTTGCTGATGGTTTTTTGCTACAAATATTTTGCGGCTCTGCCGCTAGAAACTTGAACTATGGCAGATTTATGATCAATGAGATACAATACATAAAATTTGAAATGGATTTTTAAGTGCAGCGCACCATTAATATTTGTAGAAAAAATATGAAATCAATAAAAAAGGTGCAGCGCACCGAAATATAAATTGAGGGTTAATGAAAAATTATTTATACATAATTCTACTTCCTGTTTGGATTGTATTTTATCTGAATTTGGCAGCTATTGCAGATTTTCTGGTTTATGATTTAATTCAATTAGAACCGGAAAAACATTTAACAGAATCTATTTGGTTTTTTATTTACGAGGTGCCAAAAGTTATGCTGTTATTAGTTTTAATTGTATTTGCAGTGGGTGTAATTAGAAGTTGGTTCTCGCCCGAAAAAACACGTAAAGCTTTAGAGGGAAAATCGTTGTTTGCCGGAAATGTAATGGCATCGGGATTGGGAATATTAACTCCATTTTGTTCGTGCTCTGCAATTCCACTCTTTCTGGGTTTTGTTGAAGCAGGAATTCCACTGGGTGTTACATTCTCGTTTTTAATTGCAGCGCCACTAATAAACGAGGTTGCTCTAATTTTACTTGCAGGATTATTTGGTTGGAAGGTTGCAGTAATATATGTTATTACTGGTTTGAGCATTGCTGTTTTTGCAGGGTTTATTTTAGAAAAATTAAAATTACAACGTTATGTTGCCGAGTGGGTATTTAGTGTAAAATCGAACCAAACTGGAGTGATTGAGGAGACTTTCAATTTTAATGATCGGTTGAATGCAGGATTAGAGTCGGTGAAAGAGATAGTTGGCAAAATATGGATTTACGTGTTAGTAGGAATTGCAGTGGGAGCGGGAGCACACGGTTATGTACCTGAAGATTATCTTGCATCAATAATGGGCGAAGGAAATTGGTATGCTGTTCCGTTGGCAATATTGTTGGGAATTCCCTTGTATTCAAATGCTGCCGGAATTATTCCAATTGTAAGTGTTTTAATGGAAAAAGGTGTTACACTTGGTACAGCTCTGGCATTTATGATGTCGGTAATTGGTTTGTCGTTGCCAGAAATTATAATTCTGAAAAAAGTACTAAAGTGGCAACTTATAACAATTTTTATTGTTGTTGTTGCAACCGGAATAACACTAGTTGGTTTTCTTTTTAATCTGATAAATATTTAAATGAAAATATTAATTCTTTGCACCGGAAACTCGTGTCGCAGTCAAATGGCACATGGTTTTTTAAAGTCATTAGATTCTACTATCGATGTTTTTTCTGCCGGAACCGAAGCCTCTGGCAAATTAAATGGCAGTGCCGTAAAAGTTATGGATGAGATTGGAATTGATATTAGCGAGCATACTTCTGACAGTGTCGAGAAATATTTGAACGATGAGTGGGATTATGTAATAACAGTTTGTGGTGGAGCCAATGAAAATTGCCCCGCTTTTATAGGGAATGTTAAACATCGTTTACATATTGGTTTCGACGATCCATCGCACGCTGTTGGAACTGATGAGTTTATTTGGAGTGAATATTTTCGAGTTCGCGATGAAATAAGAGTAGCCTTTAAAAAGTTTTTTGTTGAAATTCAATCATAAAAAATCCGATACCAAAAAAAGATATCGGATTTTAACTTTATACAACCTCCTTAATACCGTTGACGTTTAGTATATTTTGTATGAAGTAATTTATGTGATTTTGCTCCCAATGGTTTTCCCAGAAAATCTTTATAAAGTTTCGCAACTTCAGAGTTTTCATGAGATTTGCGAAGAGTTAAAGCTCCATCTTCAGCATAAATTGCTTCGGCACGTTTTTCTCGAATTTTGGCATTTGTAGGAATTGGCTGGCCACCGCCACCCAGACAACCACCTGGACAACCCATGAATTCAATAAAATGGTAATCGGCTTTTCCAGCTTTTACTGCATCCATTACGGTTTTTGCATTAACTAATCCGTGGGCAACTGCACATTTAACTTCAATACCATCAAGAAAAGCCCACTCTTTCAGCGGTTTTTCAATTTTAATGGTTGCCTCTTTTATCGCCTCCATTCCACGAACCGGCTTAATATTTAGGTTGTCGAAAGGCACTTCGCGTCCGGTAACAATCTCATAAACTGTTCTTAAAGCCGCCTCCATTACTCCGCCGGTAACACCAAAAATAACACCTGCTCCTGTTGACTCACCCATTAATCTATCATATTTAACAGGCTCCAGTTTGTCGAAATCGAGTCCCGCTTGTTTAATAAGAATTGCTAGTTCGCGTGTCGTTAAAACATAGTCAACATCGCGGTATCCACTGTCGTGCATTTCTGGGCGGAAAGCTTCAAACTTTTTAGCTGTGCATGGCATAATCGAAACCGAAACAATTTTGTTTGGTTCAATATTTCTGGCTTTCGCATAATATGTTTTTGCTAGAGCACCAAACATTTGCTGGGGTGATTTGCATGTAGAAAGATGGTCGAGATGTTCGGGATATAGATGTTCCATGTATTTTATCCATCCCGGAGAACACGAAGTCGCCATTGGCAATTTTACATTTTTATCTCCATCAACCAATACCTTTTTTAAACGAGTCAGCAATTCTGTTCCTTCTTCAATAATTGTAAGGTCAGCTGTGAAATCAGTGTCTAATACCGAGTCAAAACCGAGTCGTTTTAAAGCAGCTACCATTTGTCCGGTAACACGCGAGCCGGCTTCAAGACCCAACTCTTCTCCCAAACCAACACGCACAGCCGGCGCAGTTTGCACAACAACATGTTTATTCGGATTTGCAATTGCTTCCCACACTTCCTCTATATAATTTTTTTCTACTAAAGCCCCGGTGGGGCAGTGGTTTACACATTGTCCGCAATTTGTACAAACCACGTCACGCATGTGTTTTTCGAAAAATGTGGTGATTTTCATCTCGTCGCCTTTGTGAGCAACTGTAAGAGCATTTACTCCTTGTAATTCTGCACATGTTCTAACACAGCGCTGGCAGCGAATACATTTACTATCGTCTTTTATAATTGAAGGCGAGAACATGTCTATGGAATACTTTTTTAAGGGAACAAGTTCTATAAAATCCTGGGTCATAATTTTGTAATCGGAGGCGAGTATTTGTAGTTCGCAATTTCCGTTTCTATAGCATTTTGTACAGTCGGCATTGTGTTCTGCTAAAAGAAGTTCAATAATATGTTTTCTCGAATTTCTTACTTTTAAACTATTTGTGAGAATCTCCATCCCATCTTCGCAAGGAGTGGCGCAGGCAGCAGAAAGTCTGCCTTGTCCGGCTACTTCAACAACACAAACACGACAATTTCCGGCTACGCATAAATCTTTGTGGTAACAAAGTGTCGGAATTGTTATTCCCTGCTCTTCGGCTGCTTCAAGAATTGTCTTTCCCTTTTCAATATCAACAGGAAAACCATTAATAGATATATTTACTTTATTTGCCATTTCTTTAGTTTTTCAGGTTATTAATAAATCATCTCTTCGCGGAAGTTCTCTACAATTGAAGAGAATGAATTTGCCACAGACTGTCCCAATCCACATTTGGCTGTTAGCTGCATTGTTTCTGTTAACCGCATTAATTTATCGAGATATAATGCTGGCTTGTCTCCTCGTTTTACTGCCTTGATTCCTAACAGAAGTTGCTGGCAACCAACCCGGCAAGGTGTACATTGTCCGCATGATTCTTCTCTAAAAAATTCAAGGTAGTTATCGAGCACGTTAAACATCGAGCGCGAACTGTTAAAAAGCATCATTGAACCGCCGGTTGGTAACGAAATTCCGGTTAGTTTTCCTTTAAACCCGATTGCGGCATCTTTAAACTTTTTGCGAGGTACTAAAAATCCAGATGCTCCACCAACCTGAACAGCTTTTGTGTCGCCATCGCCAAATTCGTAAACAAAATCTTGCAGGCTCATTCCCAGTTCCAGCTCATAAATTCCTGGTTTTGGCGTGTCGCCCGAGACCGAGAATAGTTTTGTGCCGCGTGAATATTGAACGCCAAGGTCGTAGAATTTTTTAGCACCGTATTTGAAAATTGTATAAGTGTGAACCAGTGTTTCCACATTATTTATTACAGTTGGTTTCCCCATATAACCCACTTGTGTTGGGAATGGTGGCTTATTGCGAGGTTCACCACGCCTTCCTTCCATCGATTCCATTAGGGCAGTTTCTTCACCACAAATATATGCGCCACTACCCATGAAAATTGAAATTTTGAAATCGAAATTAATTTCGTTACAATAATATTCAAATTCAGCAATTTCCTTGTTTAACTCTGCCTCCAGAAATTTGTATTCTCCCCTCAAATAAATAAATCCTTTTGTTGCACCGGTTACGTAACCGCAAACAGCCATTGCTGTTAGTACTTTATATGGTACTTTCGATAGAATTTCGCGGTCTTTAAATGTTCCTGGTTCGCCTTCATCGGCATTGCATATAATATATTTTTCGTCTGATTCTTCTTCCGATGTGTATTTCCACTTTAGCCCAGTAGGAAATCCCGCACCGCCACGACCTTTTAATTCCGAGCTAATAAGCTCGTTAATAAGCTCGTTTGGTTTCTTTTTTATGGTAGATGATAAAACTTTTTCCCAGTCGTTTTCGTTTCTGAAAATAAAATCTACCCTTTTTAGTTGATGTGAATTTGCCATAATTTCCAGTTTTTAGTATTGACCATTTTTTCTCATATAATCAGAAAGTATCTCCCTTACCTTTTCTGGAGTTAGCTCGGTATATACTTCGTTATTGATTAGCATTGCAGGCGCTTTGTGGCACCAGCCAAGGCAGTTCGACTCTAAAAGTGAAAAGCGTTTGTCTGGGGTGGTTTCTCCCAACTTAATTTTTAGCATGTCTTGAATGGCAAACAGCACCTGGTTTTTCCCTTTCATTACACAAGCAATTGTTTTGCAAATACGAATAATGTATTTACCTGCAGGCTTTGTTTCGATAAATGAGTAGAATGTTGCAGTGCCATAAACATCGGCTGCCGGAATATCTACTTCGCGTGCGATTTCGACCATGGAATATTCAGAGAGATAATTCTCTTGCTCTACTACCGCTTGCATAATTGGCAGCAGACTCTCTCTTTTTCTACCATGTTGGTCGGCCAAATTTTTTATTAAAGATTGTATGGAATCCATATATTGGAAATAAGTAGTTTTAAAATAGTTATTATTTATTTTGTTAAGTAATGCGCCAGTTAAGGCAGGATCCGTTCGCTTAATATTACTCTGAAAAGGGCTTTGAGTAAATATTGTTTTATGATACAAATTTAAGGAGATGGATGAATATATACTAAGTAATTGTTGTTTAACATGATGTTATCCAGCATGTTTGGATGTAATTATTTTTTTGCATATTTTATTGAGCTATTGTATAAATCAATTAAATTCACTTTGTGTTTTACGAAATATTTTGATATGTTAAAAGTCATGTTTCATTCTAAATAAGGAGTATTTAAAATTATGAAAAATATTTATTTAGAAGAAAGCAACCTTTACCTTAAAAATTAGTTCTTATATATAGACAGGAAACAATAACAATTAAATAAAATATTATTTGAAGTTTCGGAGATTGAAAGAAAAACAATCAGAGATATATATTAAAGGGTTGTTTTGGGCACTTCGAATAAGTTTATAAAGTAGCAATTAATCAAATGAAAACAATTTTAACCACCCAATTATTAATTTGTATGATGCTTTTATGTTTTACAGGGAAGGCACAATTAGTAACAATTTCGGGTAAAGTAACAAACAGCAAAAGTGGAGAGGCATTGGAAAATGTATCTGTTTTCGATCAATCATCGAATATTGGAACAATTACTAATAAAAACGGATTTTTTAAATTGGCTTTAACAAAAGGACCGTTGGAAATTAAAATCTCTGATGATGGTTTTAAAGACTATTCTCGATATATTGTATTGAAAAACGATACAACTTTGGTTGTTAAATTAGAGTCTGAAATTCAAAATAAAAATCGTACTAAAAAGCAAAGTAGTTTACAATCAGATTCAAAAGATTTAAAGAAAATCTCTGGAAATAATATCAATAAAAAATATAAGTAATAGTTTTTATTTTACCAGAACCTGATCAATAATTTCACCTTGACATTTATCGGGAATTGGAATTGAAAGTAATTCGGCAATAGTTGGTACAAAGTCGATTCCGTTGTATCTCTCTTTTATTTTTTGAGGCTGAATTTGTGATCCGTAAAAAACTAATGGAATATGCGATTGGTCGGTGTAATTTACTTTTTTAAACTTGTATATAGGTTGCCATCCCTCTTTTAGCATAAAAAGAAAATCGCCTGATCTGTTTTTTGCGTAAGACTTATAAAGCATTTCAAGCAACCCGTTTGCCGCACTTCCTCGCTCTAATTGGTGTGACGTTAATGAAATTTGAACACCTTCGAATTGATTAATGAAGTTAGAAGATACGTTGCGTATTTCATCTAAATCTAATTTTTGTTTTTTAATTAAATCGTGATCGAGATAAACTTGCAAGTCTGCGTAATGTTCAATCCATTTATTTTCGCCGTAAGTAATATTTAAAAACGATGTTAAAAGGGCAATTGCACTTTCTACGTTAAAATTATCCACAGGCAAATTAAACTCCTCTTTTAAATAATTTACAGGGTACGATGCTGATGTATTTCCCACTAGAAAGAAAAGTATATTTTCTTTTCCAAATCTGGTTTCTGCAGAATCAATAAGTTCCCCAATATATTTGTCGAGATACAAATAAGTATCTTCCATTTCTAGTGAGGCAGGACCAAACGAATTGTTTTCGTAATCCATAGATGAAAAAACTGTTGTAACAAAATCTGTATGCTCGTCGGTTCCTATATCTTCACTTTCAAGCATTTTAAGTGTAAAATCCTTTATCATTAAATTTGCAGAAGGGGTAGTTTTAAATGGTTTGAAGTTTTCTGTGCGTTTTAAGTATTTACTAATATTGTGCGGAAATGTGTTGAACTCGCCAAAGTACCCTCTTTCCAACAAATAATCATCGCGTAAACTTTCGGTGTATGTTGCCTCGGGCAGAAGTGTTGTCCATGTTCGGTAACTATACATTTCAGCATAATTTTCGCTGTTAAACAGTCGCACCCAATCTGGAAAAGTATTTATGTAAAACGAACTTGAAATCATTCTGCCAGATTCTATATCAAACCAATATGCACCATCGGCAGCATGTCCGGCAGAAAAAATTGCTGTCTCTCGATTTAATGCTGCACTAAAAACTTTCGATTTTCCTTGCGAATATATTTTTAAAACA
Organism: Bacteroidota bacterium; assembly: GCA_030632865.1. Lineage (GTDB taxonomy): Bacteria > Bacteroidota > Bacteroidia > Bacteroidales > Prolixibacteraceae > Draconibacterium. Next base: position 9,085 of record DAOVTY010000016.1, on the reverse strand, counting down.
TCGGTAATTGTTGTAGAAAGTAATTTTACTGGAGATGCATTTCCGGCATCGGTGTCGGCTCCAACTGTAAAATAGTAATCGTCTTCGGTGCATTCCATTTCTTTATTTTTTAGTCTGTCGTACCATGTTTTGTCTATAATTCCATGAATAGATGGATTTATTCCTGAAAACAGAGTTGCAGTTCCGGTGGCGTAATTTTGAATGTGTTGAGAAAGATGTACATTAGAACAGACTGCACCTTGAGTATAAAGCTTTTTAAATCCGTTGTTTTGAAATTTGTTCCAATATCGCTGAATATAATCGGGGCGCATATTTTCGACAACAATCCCGATAACAACTTTGGGTTTATTTTTATGTAAATCTGTTTTTTGTTGCGCCGAAATGGTGTTTGAAAAAACAAATAATATTGTAAATAAAAGTAGAAAAACAACTGCTCTCATAATCTTCAAATTTGGCTGATAAAAATAGTAATAATTCATTAATAATAAATAGCCAATTTATATCGCATATTCGTGCCATTTTATAATGTGGGTTTTATCCTATAATAGAAAAAACATGGTACAATCGCATACTAGTGGGCGGAAAAAGGATGGCATCACTCTATATCTTCTTTAATAGAGGATGTATCCTTTTATGGATAATTGTTTCTATTCTTTCTGCTGGAGCAGATTAGTACTATATGTTATTGTTATTCAATATTTATTTTTGACACTGATTACCTCGATAATATCCTTTTGGGACAAATCATATCCAGTGTTGTCTATTTGGTTGTTATACCTACTCGAATGTATGTAGTTTTTTATATTGCTAACTTCTGAAATTCATTTTTCAAGTTTACATTTTCTTCTAAATGAATTGTATTAAAACCAAGTTTAATGGCAGCTTTAATATTTTCCTGATTGTCATCAATAAACAATGATTCATTCGCAATTAATCCATACCGAGTAAGTAACAATTTGTAAATTCTTGAATCAGGCTTTACAATTTTCTCTGCTCCTGAAACTACGATACCTTCAAATTCTTTAAAAAAAGGATATTGATTTTTTACTTTAGAAAATGTTTCAGCCGACCAATTGGTGAGTCCAAATAAACGGTATTTCTCTTTTAAATTCTCTATTAGAGCCACATTTTTTTCGATTGCTCCTCCAATCATTTTTGTCCAGTTAGTATAATAATTTATAATCTCGTTTTCGTATTGAGGAAATTTTTTCGCTAATTCTTTAGTGGCTTCCATGAAACTGCGCCCAGCGTCTTGTTTGAGATTCCATTCTGGACTGCAAATTTTGTTTAAAAAGAACTCCATCTCAATTTCATCGTGAAAGACATTGCGATACAGGTATCTCGGATTCCAATCAATTAGTACACCTCCAAAATCAAATATTATATTTTTAATTTCCATAGTCTATTCTGTGATTTCAACCCAATTCCTTTCGCAATCCTCTATAACACTTTCGTAATAACCATCTCCAGTAGTTCTGGGCTCTCCTACAATTTTATATCCATCAGTACGTAATTGTTCAGTCAACAAATCAACTTTTGCTCTGTTTCCCACCGATATTGAAATGTGAGTTAATCCAAAAGATTTGGAATGTTTTCCACTCAATTTAATAATATCAGGTCTATGCATAATTTCTATTCGGGTTGATTCTCCATTGAACGATAAGAAATAGGAAGAAAAGTTTTTTTTAATGTTCGTGTATTTTTCGCTAGACTTCATTCCAAAGTACTTAATATAAAATTCTTTTAATTCTTCTAAATTATGTGCCCAAATTGCTAAATGTTCAATTCTCATACTGTTTAATTTTTAATTACAGAACAAAAGTATGTGGTAAGAAACTTAAGAAATTGTATATTTTAAACACGCTAAAATAATTTGAAGTTGTAATTGATTATTTTACTTTCTGTATCAGCCGATTTTATTAATGCATGGTAATCAGAGGGTGTTTGATTTAAAAATATTTTAAATTCACGAATAAAGTGTGCTTGGTCAAAATACCCCGAATTTGCACCTATTGAAGTTAGATTATCTTCACTGTCGATCAAACTACAAAGTGACTTGCGAAATTTTATAAGTCTCTCAAATTTCTTGGAAGTAATTCCAACTATTCTGGTAAAATTACGATTAAGCGTTGTGTAATTTGTTCCTGATTTTTTGCAATATTCTTCAATAGAATATATTTCATCATTCCATCTGAATTGTTTATAAAAGTCCATAATCTGAAAAACTGCATCATATGATTTTTTGCAAAATAATTCACTCAGCAATTCGTAAACCTTGTGAACTAAAATGGTGTATGAATCGTTAACAGAATAATTAATAATGTCTTTTATTCTTTCCGTTTCAAGAGGGTAATTAAGCGAGTTATTAATTAGTTTTTTTCCTTGAATTTGAATAAAGGGATATAAACCAAAAGCAAAAAATCTTAATCCAATCAATTTCGTCCCTGCTGGATAGGTTAAAACTGTGCTTTCAAAAGAAATCCCTTCTATTTGAGGTGTATTTATCCATAAATGATTTCGTTTGTATGTAGAATTATTAAGGGCAAAAATTAAGTTGACATATTGATTTGGAGGAATCAATAACTCCACTTCTCTTTCAATATTCTCCGCAATCCAAATTCTTTCAATCAAATCGGGAAATAGTTCAGTTTTATATGTTTCTATGTTGAGCAATTCGGTTTTTAAATTACATATAACTGTTTGAATATGGTGTGTTTGTCTTCTTGAAACACTTCGTTTTAAAACTCCTAAAAATAATCATAATTTTCATGTGATCTCTCTATATCGTTTTTTTGTATTGCCAAATTGCCAAGCTCAAAAACGAAACACCTAAAACTGCCAATGAAATAAATTCTTGAATCAAATCAAAAAACCCAGATCCTTTTAAAACTATCATCCTCATAATTCTCATAAAATAAAATATGGGATTTATCCGGTTAATATCTTGTGCCCAATCCGGCATACTTTCTACAGGAGTAAAAATTCCGCCCATTAAAATAAAAATTATCAAAAAGAAGTAACTTATAAACATTACCTGCTGTTGTGTTTCGCTTATTGCCGAAAGAAATAGACCAAGCCCTAAAACGCCAATGAGATAAACACTTGCAAAACTAAAAAGCAAAAATAAACTGCCAACAATTGGTAAATCAAAAAATAGTCTGGCAATAACTAATCCGAATGCCAAATCGAACAACCCGATTATCCAAAACGGAACTAGTTTACTTACAACAAATTGGTATTTTTTTATTGGCGAAACATTAAGCTGTTCAATGGTTCCAATCTCTTTCTCGCGTACTAAATTTATTCCTGCTAAAAACATCCCGACTAATGTTACTAAAATTGCTAATATTCCTGGAGCCATAAACCATTTGTAATCAAGTTCAGGATTGTACCAGTAACTTTCGGTAATTTTTACTTGGCTAGGTGGAGCAAATTCCGGGATTCCTTTCCACTCTGCAATCAGATTTTTATTGAAATCGGCAATTATACTTGTTGTGTATGAAAAAGTAAGTTGTGCCGAATTCCCATCTATTGCATTTACCAGAAGTTGGAGTTGGGTTGCATCATCGCGAATAAGGTTTTTCTCCATGTTAGCAGGAACAACCAATACAATGTCCACCTCATCTTTTAAAAGCATTTCGTCTGCAAATTTCTCATCAAAAGCAGCACTGCTAACATTATAAAAAGGTATAGCATCAAACTTGGCAATTAGCTCTCGCGAAGTTGTTGAAAGGTCTTTGTCAATTACAGCCATATCAATTTTCTTCATGTCGAATGTTGCTGCATAAACCAAAATCAGCATTTGTAAAAGCGGAATTCCGAATATCATCGGTATCATGGTTTTATTCCTAAATATCTGGCGGAACTCTTTTTGTAGCAGGTATAGAATTGTTTTCATAATTTAGCTTTTAACTTCTAGCTTCAAGCCTCTAGTCTCTAGCTTTTAGCTTCTCGCTTTTTATTTTAAACTTTTTTGTAGCCCGGCAATCATTTTTTGAATTTCATTTACATTTAAAGTCAAATCATTAAAATCAGATTCAGATATAAATTCTAGTTCATACGCAATTATAATTTGTGTTTATAATTCATACGACGATCCGATTGTAATATCAAGAAAGCGATTGAAGTCCTTATCTGTACCTCTTCCTGAACCTTCAGTAATATTCGAAGGAATAGAAACTGCAGAGCGTCTTATTTGACTTGTTAGCCCAAATAACTCTTCCTTTGGAAAATTATTTGACGATTTATAAACACTTTTCACTAATTGCATTCCTTTTTGCCAAACCTTTAGATTCTTAAAATTATTCATAACTCATATTTTTAGAATTATTAATTAGTTTTTTTAAAGCTAATAGCTATAAGCTCGTAGCTAATAGCTATTGTTTACTCCAATCTAACCTTAAATTTCTTTATACTTAAAGCAATAAAAAAGAATGTCATTCCAAGTAATATTAAGGTTTCTTTCCAAATAAATGTAATACCAATTCCTTTTAGCATAATTCCGCGAAGGATAACTATGTACCAGCGCGCGGGCATAATATTACTGAACCATTGCAATACAATCGGCATATTTTCAATGGGAAATATAAATCCTGAAATAATAATTGTAGGCAGCATTAATCCAATCATTGAAATAAACATTGCAACCATTTGGTTTTTTGCAACAGTTGAAATTAGAATTCCTAAACAGAGTGCCATCAGAATAAAAAGAATTGTTTCAAGCATCAATAAAATAAAACTTCCTGTAATTGGAACTTCAAAAACAAATCGCCCAATCAAGATTATTACAAAAGCATTTATAATCGAAAGAAATAGATATGGAATCACTTTCCCTACAATTATTTGTACAGGTTTAAGTGGCGAAACTAATAGTACTTCCATAGTTCCAAGTTCCTTTTCGCGCGTTATGGATATGGAAGTCATCATGGTTGAAATGAGCATTAAAATAAGTGCCATTGTTCCGGGAACAAACATATAAGCACTTTTCATGTTTTCGTTGTAATACATTCGTACTTCAGGTCTTATCTCAAGGGGCATTTTTAGGTTTGGGTTTGTTTTTACGATGTAGTCATTTACTATTCCTTTGGTATATGAAATGGCTAGACGTGCTGTGTTTGGATCCGACGCATCGGCAATTAATTGCATTTTCGCAGTTCCTTCCTTTACCAGTTTTTTGCCAAAATCATTTTCAAAAACAATCACCTCCCGCACTTTCCCTTTTTTAAAAATGGCATCAATTTCGTCTAAATTGTTTAGGTTTTCCTCTAAAATAAAATATCCCGATGAAAGTATTTTATTTGTTATTTGTTGTGTGGTTTCATCTTTAGATTGGTCGTAAATAGCAATGTGGATATCATTGATTTCGCTTTTAATAACAGTCCCAAAAATTAGGAGTTGTGCAATCGGAATTCCAAATAATATTAGCATTGTCCTCGGGTCGCGAGAAATGTGGTAGAATTCTTTTTTTATGAAGGCAAGTAACTGAGTCATTAGTCGTTAGTTAAGCTTTTTTGTAAACCCGTTATCATTTTTTGAATTTCATCAAGTTCTGCGATGGTAATTTCAAAGTTTTCAGAATTTATAAAATTTAATTCTTTTGAAATGATTAATTGTGTCTCTAATTCAAAAGAAGAACCTTTTGCAATGTCTAGAAAATGGGAAAAATCTTTTTTTGTTCTTCTTCCTGCACCCTCCGCAATATTTGAAGGAATTGAAACTGAGCATCTTCTTATTTGGGAAGTAATTCCATAAATTTCTTCTTTTGGAAATGAGGAGGTTTCAGAATATATTTTTGTAACGTGTTGAATAGCTTTTTGCCACACTTTTAAGTCTTTAAATTTGCTCATAATAACTAATTTAGGTTATACATTTTGAATATTGAATTCTCATCTTTATTTTTTCTTACTAGCGACTATCTACTAACGACTTATTACTTCCTTGCAATTTTCAAAAAAACCTCATCCATATTTTTGGCATTGTATATTTCTTTTAGTTTTGCGGGTGTGTCTAATGCTTCAATTTTACCGGCATCCATTATTGAAACGCGGTTGCAATATTCGGCTTCGTCCATGTAGTGTGTGGTAACAAAAACAGTAATTCCTCTGTTAGCAGCTTCGTAGATCAGATCCCAGAATTTGCGTCGTGTTATGGGGTCAACTCCACCAGTTGGCTCGTCGAGAAAAACAATTTTAGGGTCGTGAAAAATGGCAACAGAAAATGCTAACTTTTGTTTCCATCCCAGAGGTAGTCCTCCAATCAGTTTATTTTTGGCATCTTCTAATTCAAGCTTTTTTAGAAGTTCTGCTTCCTTTTCTTTTCTTCTTTTTCTCGATATTCCATAAATACCTGCGTAAAGTTGAATGTTCTCTGAAACTGTTAAATCTTCGTACAGCGAAAATTTTTGACTCATGTAGCCAATATTATGTTTAATTTTTTCTGTCTCTTTGTAAATGTCAAAACCTGCTACTTTTAAATCTCCAGAAGTAGGAGAGGAGAGACCGCACAAAATTCGAATGGTAGTTGTTTTTCCTGCTCCGTTGGCACCAAGGAATCCGAAAATTTCACCTTTGTAAACGTCGAACGTCAGATTATCGTTGGCCTTAAAGTAGCCAAATTTTTTGACGAGGTTTTTTACTGTTATGATTTTTTCCATTTTTTTAATTTGTGCAATGAGCAATGTGCCTTAAGCTCGAAGCTTATAGCAAAAAGCCCTTAGCTTGTTTTCATTAATTCCATAAAAACATCTTCAATTCCGGGAGTAATTTTTTCGACAAAAACTTTCTTATGACCAAGTTTTTGAAGGTATAAGTCCAGTTCGCTTGGCTCTACATCGTCGTTAATTCCAGTAAAATGTGCATACTGTCCAAATGCAAAAACAGACTCTGCCTTTGTATATTGCCGTAAATCGTTAATTAATTGAAACATATTTTCTGAACGTACTTGAATTATTTTTCGTGGAAATTTTTTGGTTATTTTCGATGGAGAATCCACATCAAGTATTTCCCCATTTTGCATCAGTGCCACACGATCGCACAAAATAGCTTCGTCCATATAAGGCGTCGAAACTAAAATAGTAATATCTTTTTTCTGCAGTTTTTTTAACATCTCCCAAAACTCTTTCCTCGAAACCGCGTCAACGCCAGTGGTTGGCTCGTCTAGAATTAGAATTTTTGGTTTATGAATTAGCGCGCACGATAAAGCTAACTTTTGTTTCATTCCGCCTGAAAGTTTGCCGGCACGACGAGTTTTAAAAGGCTCAATCTGATAATAAATATCTCGGATGAGTTCGTAGTTTTCTTTAACAGTTGTTCCGAAAACAGTTGCAAAAAATTGAAGATTTTCTTCCACTGTTAAATCCTGATATAATGAAAACCGGCCAGGCATATAACCTACAATGTGACGAATTTTTTTGAAATCTTTAACAATATCTAGTTTATCCATTATTGCTTCTCCCGAATTGGGTAAAAGCAATGTCGTTAAAATTCGCATCAATGTTGTTTTACCTGCGCCATCCGGGCCAATTAGTCCAAATAGTTCGCCACGGTTAACTTTTAAAGAGATGTTTTTTAACGCCTCTGTTTTGTGGTACGACTTTGATATGTTATTTATTTTTATCACTCGTTGTTAGTTTCAAGTTCAAATGTTTACTGTAAACTGCGATTGAATACCGTTGCCTAAAAAACAACTTCTCCCGGCATTCCAATTTTTAAAGTACCATCATTTTTAACTGAAACTTTTACCGCATATACCAGTTTTACTCGCTCTTCTTTTGTTTGTATGATTTTTGGAGTAAATTCTGACTCCGACGAAATCCATGTTATTGTTCCAGACAAAATTTGATTTTCAGTTTCATTTTTATCAATTAACACTTCAACTGATTGTCCTATTTTAACTATCGACAACTGTGCACCGCTGATATAAACTTTTAGAGTTAATTTATCGATATTTGCTATTTTATAAAGTGGTTTTCCAGGCGATGTTAATTCCCCTTGTTTAGCGTAGGTTTCCAATACTGTTCCTGTTATTGGCGGTTTTATTGTGCATCTTTTCAATTGGTCAGATTGCATTGTAGCTTGCGAATCGAGTACTTCAAGTTCTTTTCTGATAGCTACAAATTGTGTTTCTGTACTCAGTATTTGCTTATCAATTATACTGATTTGTCCGTTTATGTCATCCAACTGTTTTTGTGTTGCAGCTCCATCTTTTTTCATTTTTGTAATTCTAGACCTATTAATTTCTAGATTTTTTTTCTGCTCATTATAAACATCTATTTGCGATTGTGTTGACTGTTTTCGCGAGGCAACTGCTGCTTTTTTTGCATCAATTTGTAGTAGTTGCAATTTAATTTGAATTGTGTCGATAATTGCTGAAATTGTTTCAGGATTAATTATTTGGCCTTTGTCAATATTGAATTGTAAAATTTTTCCTGCTGACTCTGAAGAGACAATTACTGGTTCTGTTTCAAAATTTCCAAATGCATCTGATTTTTCAATTTTATTTTGGCACCCAAAAATGGTAAATGCTAGAATTAGAATTAAATAGTAGTACTTCATTTGTTTTATATTTTAGTATTTATTTTTCTGATAACTGCGACTGTTCACTCTTTCTTCTCACTGCTAACTGTAACTGTTCACTTTATTTTTTTGTGATACAATGAGTTCGTTTTGCTCACTTTCCATTAATTAGGTTATATTTTTCCTGAGCATTATTTAATTGGATTTTATGCAGCTCGTAATTTAGTTTTGCAATGGTTTCGTTTTGCACTTCCTGAATGTAATCTGAAGTTGTAATCACTTCATTTTCTAATTTAGAGGCAGCTGCTTTCGATATCTCTGTTCTCATGGCAACCATTTCTCTGTCATTTTTAAGCATCTTTTCTATTTTGGTAATTTGCTCTTTTTGCTGAGCCAGAAGAATCTCAATATTCTGTGTAAATGTTTTTTTCTCAAACTGTATAATTTCTTGATGTTGTTTTATTATCTGTTTTTTACGCGATGTATTTTTCCAGTCGAATGCATTCCACGAAACTCCTACTCCTACTAAATAATAAGTGTCGAAATCAGGATTTAATACATTTAATCCGGGC
>DAOVTY010000309.1 GCA_030632865.1 Bacteroidota bacterium | reverse complement strand
CCATGATCGCCATAATAAAATATAAACGTATTCTCTAAAAGACCCTCTTCTTCAAGCTCGTCAATCATTACACCGATCTCCTTGTCCATCTTAATAATTAAATCACGGTAACGCGCATTCAGATATTTAAAAATTTCGGTTTGTGGGTGGTATGGTTGAATAAAACACGAATTTCTATCTGTTAATGTATCGGGCATATTCATATCCTTATCCTTATAAACCATTTTAGACTCGTGTGTTGTGGTAGTATTTTGCACATGAAAAAACGGTTGCCCCTGGTTTCTCTTTCTCCAGCTAGCTTTAGAAGAAGATTCATCCCAGACATCATTACCTTTTATAATATTATAATCTTCCTTATTGTTATTTGAAGTATAATAACCCGCTTCTCTCAAATAAGCAGGAAACATTTTCATGTTCTCGGGCATTGGAACTTTTTGAACACGTCTGTGGTAGTGCGTAGCAAGTCTTGGCCCGTAACAGCCCGAAATTAATGTTGAACGTGCCGCACTGCATACAGGGGTATTCGAAAAGGCTCTGGTAAAGATAACCCCACTATCAGCCAGGCGTTCAATATTTGGAGTTTTTACCCCATGCTCATCAAATAACTCCATATAGTGTTTTGAATTGTCTTCTGAAGTTAACCAAACAATATTCGGACGTTCAATAACTTCTTTTTGAGTGCATGCGCCTAGAAATAGCGAGAATAAGATTACAAATACTGTTAATGTTTTCATTTTGCTAATTTGTTTTTTTATGATTTATAAAATAATCAATTTGAAAAGTATTGGTCATTCAGCTCGTAAAGTTATAAGGTACTTTCTAAAATCTTCACAGAAATTATTATTCTCCCCTAAAATCAAACCATAGTTTTATGGGGTAATTTTCATCTCCGCGGTGGCCTTTAAACATTCCTTTTTGGCTAGTTGGCCCCATTACTTCTGCCCGTTGAAATTTAGTGCCAATTGCCGGAATTTCATACAAAAATGAAATATCACCTTTAGGAAAAGGAGGAGCAATATCTCCTCTAATATCTTGCGGGTTTTCAGGAGTAAAAAGTTGAAAAAAGAGGTTTGGCGTTTCTGATATAATTGTAATTGGAGATTCTGTAGTTTCCAATTTTGCCCAATACAAATTACCGTGATATCCTTTAAATTCAGGGTAAATTAAATTGCTAAAACTCTCGCCTGTAACAGTATTATTATACTCTTTCTGCCAAACTCCAAAATTGCTTCCTTTAATTCTATTTTTCCAAACCCGATAAGGCCCACGCCCCATCCAACTTACCGATTCACATTTTTCTTCGGGATAATTAAATGAAATTCCTACAAAATCAATTTCTTTTAAACTTTGTTGTAATTGACTGGCTTCGAGATATAAAAGTCCGTTTTTGTTCACAATCCAGATTATTTCTCTAGGATATCCATTGTTTAATATCTTGAACTCAAAATTACCTTCGCTATTCATTCCCCAACTAGTTTCGTTTACTTCCGATTTTACTCCAACTGGAATTGGTCCACCAGAAAAAGAGATTACACCTTTTTTGTTCTTAACATTCTGGATTATTCCATCTTCTTTATTAAACGAAACTTCAATTCCATTTGCAAAAACAGTGACTAAATCTTCGGCTTCATTTGTTTTAATAACTGATTCTTTTAATGATAGTAATTCGATTAACTCATCAGCTTTTACATCGGGTTGAATAACTGGCCAACTCCATGTATAAAGTTCATATCCGTTTTGGTCGATTGCTTTAAAACGAAAGATATCGGCATTTTGCAATGCTTCGGTAGAGTTAATTTTAATCATTGCAGTTTCGCCTGGGCTGGCTTCGGGGCTTGCAACAATTCCAGAGCCCTGTACAATTTCTTTGTTGCTATTAATATCTGTTTTTACAGCAACCCAACTAAAACCGCAATCTTTTAAATTTGTATAGATAAATTTATTTTTCAGGAACAAACGACCATTCCATTTTTTATTAATCGTAACCGGTTCAATTTGTACTGGCGACCAGATTTCTTTAACAGTAAAAAAGCTGCCTTCTTTTTCACGATGCGGTCCTAGAATTCCGTCTGGAGCATTGTTTCCGTCACCATCAAAAACAGTTCCTTCCTTGTCAGTTCGTAAAACAGCTTCGTCAGAAAATACCCATAAAAATGCTCCGGCAAGTAGTGGTGATGTTTCATAAGTTCGCCAAAAATCATCTAACCCGGCACCCAATCCACCATCGTACAAACCATGCATAAATTCGGTTGCCATAAACGGGTCGTTACCATTATGGTTTCTACTTAATCCGTTATTAAAATCTGGATAATGGTGAGTTTCTATTCCATTTCTAAGTAGCCACGGATAAAGAATTGGTCGTTTTTGAATATCCCATTTGTGAAAACATTTTTCGTTAGAAAAATCCCAACCACCCTCATTCCCATGATTCCAAATAACCACGCTTGCATGATTCTCGTCTTTCAGAATGGTCTCTTTAATAAGTTTTGGTCCCACAACTGTATCGTATCCTTGTTGCCAGCCGGTAACTTCATTTAATACAAACAACCCCAGCGAATCGCATAATTCAAGAAAACGTTTGTCTGGCACATAATGAGACATTCGCACTGCATTCATATTCATCTCTTTCATTAGGTGAATGTCAGTCAGGTGATTTTCTTCGCTTAAACAACGACCGGTTTCGGGCCAGAATGAATGACGGCAAACACCTTTAAAAACAACTTTTTCGTTGTTAATATAAAAACCATCGTGTTCGCGAAGTTCTACTGTACGGAAACCAATTCGTTCTGTTACTGCATGCAGCACAACGTTGTTTTTTTTCAAAGTAATTTTCATGTTGTACAAATTTGGCCACTCCGGATTCCATGATTTTATTCCATCAAACTTGCCTGAGACATACTTTTCAGTTATTCCTTTTTCTATTTCAGATTGAACAGTTTTGCCAATTTTATTTCCTTCTAAATCAAACAAATTAACTGAAATGGAGTAGTCTGCTTTTGATTCATTTAAAACAATTAATGAATT
>DAOVTY010000224.1 GCA_030632865.1 Bacteroidota bacterium | reverse complement strand
GGCAAAGTGGTAAAGCAATTAGAAAAGGAAAATGGAAACTAGTTTCAGATAACAAAGGTCCTTGGGAATTGTACAATATGGATATTGATGAAACTGAAACAAATGACCTCGTTAATGAATTTCCAGAAGTAGTAAAAGAGCTGACTACAGATTGGGGGAATTGGTTGAAGGAGACTGAAATTATAAATTAATAGTGAAATGAAGTATTTAGTATTTACATCCTTTTTTTTGTTTTCAATAATCGCATTTTCAGTATTGGGCACAGAGAAACAAAAACCAAATATCGTTTTGCTGATGGCAGACGACATGGGGTACGAATGTTTAAGTTCTAATGGAAGTTTATCGCACAATACTCCATTTTTAGATGAACTTGGAGAAAAGGGAATCAAATTTAATTATGCTATCTCTCAACCGCTTTGTACTCCATCGCGAGTTAAAATAATGACGGGCAAATACAACTACCGAAATTACAAAGCATTTGGCTACCTCGATAAAAATGAAAAAACATTCGGCAACCTTCTAAAAGAAGCAGGCTACGAAACTTGTGTTGTTGGCAAATGGCAATTAAATGGAGTGAACACAAAATTTGAATCCTTGAAAGAAGAACTTTTAAAACGTCCGCAACATTTTGGGTTTAATGAATATTGTTTGTGGAATTTTATTGGTGAGTCAGGCAATCGGTTTGCTGATCCAAAACTAATTCAAAATGGAAAAGAATTAAAAGGGCTTGAAGATAAATATGGACCGGATATAGTTAGCGACTACGCAATAAATTTTATTGAAAAAAATAAAGACAAACCATTTTTTTTGTACTATCCGATGATTTTAGTGCATTCGCCTTTTATACCTACACCAGACTCAAAAGAGTGGCAAAACAAAAATTTACGACTCAAAAAAGATGACCGTTTTTTTAAAGACATGGTTGAATACACCGATAAAATTGTTCAGAAATTAGCAACTAAAATTGATGAATTAGGACTTTCTGATAATACAATTTTCATTTTTACCGCCGATAATGGAACACATTACAGCTTAACAACTCAAACCATAAATGGCCCTTTCAAAGGAGGAAAAGGAACTATGCCCGATGCAGGTTCACATGTGCCAATGGTAGTCTATAATCCGGCTAAAATTAAAAAAGGATTTGATTATAATGAACTGTTTGAGTTCAGTGATTTTCTTCCAACTTTTGCCGATTTAGCTGGAATAAAAACTCCCATTGGAATTGATGGGAAAAGTTTTTATCCTCTATTTTCGGGTGAAAAACAAGAGAAAAGAGAAACTGTTTTTGTGCATTACGACCCATTGAAAAAAGGAGGGAATGAGCGTTGGTACGGGAGGTTTGTTCGAAATAAAGAGTACAAACTTTATAACGATGGAAGATTTTATAATGTTAGTAAAGACTCTAGAGAACAAAATCCAATTGCAAAGGAAAAATTAACCCAATTGGAAGAAAACCTGATGGATAAATTTCAAGAAGAATTAAATACTGCACCAACTCACAATTTTAAACAGAGAGATGAATACTAAAATTAATTCGAATAAAATAACCCGGAGGGAGTTTAGTTTAAGACTTGCAAAAGGTGGAGCAGGGTTGGTTGCAGCAACTGTTCTTCCGTCTTTTAGTACGGTTATAAAAAATAATATTCCAAGTAAAAATTTTATAGATGTTCATCATCATTTGGGTAGCGATTTAATGACCAACTCAGCAAACTTCTCTTTCGACCCAGTTTTAAATTGGATGGACAAACATGGTGTTTCGCAAACTGTTTTGCTTTCACCCATTCAATATCCCGAAACTTATTATCCCGGGCGGAACAAAAATGTAATAAGTAACGACGAATTACTCGAAAAGTTTCAAGAAACAAACGGTAGGCTTTTACCATTTTGTCTTGTTCATTACGATGCTTTCAAATCAACAAAAGAGATTGTTAAAGTTTTAAAGCAGTTTAAGAAAAAAGGAGTAATCGGATTTGGGGAATTAAAGCCTCGCGATAAACAGGGTAATTCTGGAAATATACCTTTGGATGATCCTCGAATGAAAAGAATTTATGCTGCTTGTGCCGAAGTTGATTTCCCTGTTTTATTTCATATTGATAATAAACATGCGGTAGATGTTCCGGGATTGCCTGCAATGGAAAGAGTATTAAAAGAATTTAGCGATGTGAATTTTATTGGCCATGCAAATGGTTGGTGGAATTCGATTACAGGTGACGTAAAAGAGTTAAAAGGGTATCCGAAAGGAAAGGTTTCATCTGGTGGGGCAGCAGTACGATTGCTCGAAAATTATTCTAATATGTACGCCGATTTATCTGCAAATAGTGGATTAAATGCAATTACGCGAGACCCAGAATTTGGTAAAAAATTCTTAGCCGATTACTCCGAGAAGTTAATGTTTGGAACCGATGCAATTGGAGGTGCTGGACGCGAATCTCATTTCGATTTTTATAATAATATTGATTTGCCCGAAGAGATTAAAGCAAAACTGTTTAGGGATAACACACGTAAATTGTTGAAAATATAAGTACCTAAAAACCAACTAAACTAATGAATATGAATATCAAAATCTTTTTTATTTTAATTGTTGCCACAGCTTTTTTTTTATCGTGCAATAATAAAAATACGTCCTTTGAAACTGAAAAACCAAATATTATTTGGATAACAACAGAAGATATTAGTCCGCAGATTGGATGTTATGGCGATGAATTTGCAAATACACCGGTAATTGATCAGTTGGCAGTTGATGGAGTGTTATATACAAATGCAATTGCAACAGCTCCTGTTTGTGCACCTGCACGCTCTTCTATAATTACTGGCATGCACCAATCTTCAATTGGTTCTCATCACATGCGTTGCAAAGGGTGGTTTCCCGACGAGTTTAATTATTATCCGCAATATCTTCGCGAAGCAGGCTATTTTTGTACAAATAATTCGAAAGAAGATTACAACGTTAGTTACAGCTCTTCCGAGATTTGGGATGAATCTGGTAAAAGCGCCCACTGGAGAAATCGTGAATTAAAAGATCAGCCGTTTTTTGCTGTTTTTAATTATACAGGAACACACGAAAGTGCAACCAATTCGAAGAAAAAACATGAATATATAGTTAAAGATTTGCCAAAAGAGAGCTTGCTAAAACCCGGAGAAGCTCCACTTCCTCCTTATTTTCCAGATACTCCAATTGTAAATGAATTGTGGGCAAGATATTACAACAATATTTCGGCACTTGATAAATATGTTGAAAATCTTCTTTCTCAATTAAAAGAAGATGGTTTAGAAGAAAATACAATCGTATTTTTCTATTCATATCATGGTGCAGGAATTCCTATTTATAAAAGATGGCTTTATGATACTGGTCTCAAAGTTCCGTTTATTATAAAAATGCCTAAAAAATATCAACATCTTTTACCACATAAAATGGGGACAAAAACTGATGAGTTGGTAAGTTTTATAGATTTACCTCCAACAGTTTTGCATTTGGCAGGTTTACCAGTTCCCGAAAATATGCAGGGAAGATCTTTCTTAGGCGAAAATCTTTCTCCCGAAAGAGAATATGTTTATTCTTCGCGCGATAGAATGGACGAAAGGTACGATATGCAACGTGCAGTTAGAGACAAGAAGTACAAATATATTCGCTATTATGAATTTCCAAAACCTTTTATTCAATACATGAATACACCGGAGAAAGGTGATATTATGAAGGCAATTAGAAGTAGTTATGAAAATGGCACTTTACCTGAAGCTGGAGTTAAACTAATGGCACTAAAAAAACCTGTTGAGGAGTTATTTGATTTGGAGAAGGATCCAAAGGAATTGAATAATCTTTCTGGTGATCCGGATTATAAAAACGTTTTGGAAAAAATGAGACAGGCTCATAAAGATTGGTCGGTTAAAATTGCCGATGCAGGTTTAATACCCGAGCCAATTTTAAGGCAATGGGAGAAGCAGTTTAATAAACCCATTTACAATATTCTAAGAGAAAATGAAATTCCTGTGGATAAAATACAAGAAGTTGCATTGGCGAGTGACATTCAACTTTTCATTGAAAATTTAAACCATGAAAACGAAGCAGTTCGTTATTGGGCAGCCACCGGAATTGGGAATTATGCAAAAGAGGGAAATAATGAAATGTTCTCGAAGTTAAGCTCATTGTTAAAAGATGAGACTTCACCGGTGCGAATTGCAGCTGCAAGAGCATTTTGTATTCTTGATAAGGAAAGCGAGGGATTAAAAACACTTTCAACTCAACTAACAAATAAAGATGAGTGGACACGTTTAAATGCAGCTCTGGTTTTAGATGAAATTGGGGAAAAAGCAAGACCATTAATTGGAGATTTGCAATTGGCAATGAATGATGAAAATAAATATGTTGTAAGAGTAGTAAATCATACTATAAATGCTCTTCTAAAAACTCATAATGAGGTTAAGTAAATTGAATATTATAGAAACAAATAATATATAAAATTATGAATTTTAAAAAATCCATTATTAATTTATTGAAAATTTTAATAGTGGCAGTTGGAGTAATTTCGCTGCAAAATTGTACTCCAAAAGTACAACAGAGACCAAACGTACTCTTTATTTCCATCGACGATTTGAATGATTGGGAAGGAGCCATGGGCGGAAATCCACAGGCAATTACTCCAAATCTTGATAAGTTATTTAATCAAGGTACTTTATTTACCAATGCTCACTGTTCGCAGGCAGTTTGCACAGCATCGCGAAATTCGTTGTTAAGTGGACTACATCCATCTTCTACAGGTTGGTACAGTTCAACCGGAGCAATGAAAAGAACTTACGACCAAGTGATGGGTGAACATGCAATGTTACCGCAATATTTTAAAGAAAATGGTTATAAAACCTTGGCAGTTGGTAAAATTTTTCATGCCGGAGTTACTGATTATAAAGATAAAACCGATGATTTCTGGGATGAAACGGCACCCGATTATAAAGTGCCAAAAGATTTAAAAGATCGTGGCGACGGTTATGGTGGTACTAAATTCTACCCATTTCCAAAAGACCATAGTCAAATAATTACTCATTATGGAGAAGATTTCGATAGTGGTCAGTCGTTATGTTACGGAGCTCTGGAACGCGAAGACATGCCTAACGGGAAAATGTTTGATGAGTTGATTGCAGAATGGGCAGTTGACAAGTTAAACGAAGATCACGAAAAACCATTTTTCATGGCTGTTGGTTTTGTTCGTCCGCACGTTCCTTACACCGCTCCAAAAGAGTATTTCGATTTGTATAATCTGGATGATATTAAAATTCC
>DAOVTY010000208.1 GCA_030632865.1 Bacteroidota bacterium | reverse complement strand
GTTAATTTTAAAGAACTACCAAGATGTTTTGAATAATAGGCTAACTGATGTAACTGAGATTAACGAAGAGATACTTGATGAAATAAAAAAATGGGACTTTACAAAAGAAAGTTTAAGCGATGACAATAGAGAGGGAGATGTTTATTCAAACATAGATACGATTATTAATTCTCTCCAACAAATTGTTAAAATTTCGTTGGTGCGAATTGATAGTATTTTTATTATTCAAAAAAAACTTACAAGTATAGTTTTATCTACTGATGAAGTTATTTCTGAAATAAAAAGGGTGCAGATGCAATTGCAGAAAGACTATTTTGTATTCGATAGTCCATTACTTTGGCAATACAATAAAATAGACTCAATTGCATTAGATACATCAAATACAACTCTAACAAATTCTTTTGCATCTATGAAAGTGGAGTTTGATGAAAATGTAACTTCGTTAAAAGATTTTTTTGCTCTGAATAAAAAAACAGCATCCCTTCAACTTATATTTTTATTATTGATATACATCCTCCTCATTGTTATAAAAAGGCAATGGCAAAAAGATCCAAAAATTCATACCAATCAAGTTGAAAAAGAGACGATTATAATTCTAAGATACCCTTTCGCAGCAACAACTACAACAGGACTATTGATTTCTGCCTTTTTCTATACATCGTTAATACCAACTGTTACAGAAATCCATATTATAATAATTTTAGTTTTCACTACATTATTATTACCCCGTCTTTCAACTAAAAGAATTAAAATATTTCTATCATTATTATTTCTGGTTTACTTGACCGGCATACTAGAATCATATTTAATTCCTCAATCATTTTTAAATCGTATTGTACTTCTTATTAGTGCAATTACTTTAATAATTGCTCTAGTTAGCGGATATTTAGAAGTAAAGAAAAAGCCGAATTTCTTTTTACATATAAAAGCTATTTTCAAATTTCTAGTTCCTATTTATTTATTGTTT
The DNA here is from genome assembly GCA_030632865.1 of Bacteroidota bacterium. Taxonomy (GTDB): domain Bacteria; phylum Bacteroidota; class Bacteroidia; order Bacteroidales; family Prolixibacteraceae; genus Draconibacterium. The sequence goes on along the minus strand of DAOVTY010000208.1, from coordinate 4,845 downwards.
TTAGTTGGTGCTATTGTTGCCAATATTATTGGAATGGTACGGTTATCGCAATTTTTAATTGAAGGAATTTTATTTTCTACTATTCTTGGGATAGTCGTTTATCTTTCGGTTAAAATAATTACCAGCATTTTTATTCTACTAATTCAATTTATTAATTCTGCTAATACACAAGCCTTTTCAACAATGGTTAAGGTTGCTCAAAAACGACTGAAACCAATACTTTTTTTAATTGGGTTTATAGTGTGGATTATATTCACTTTAAGAAGCTTTGAACTATATGGATACCTACTTGAAAACATAAATGAGTTATTACTTATTAAATGGGAAGTTAGTAATCTAACAATATCGTTGGGAGGCATATTAAGCTTTCTCGTAATTTTTATAGTTGCAATTTTGCTGGCACAACTGGCAGCTGCAATTTTTCAAGACGAATGGTTAATTAAACTTTTACCTCGGGGAGTTGCTCCTGCAATTTCGTTAATGCTTCGTATACTTATCATCTCAATAGGATTTTATGCTTCTCTAACAGCTGCAAAAGTTCCGTTAAATCAGTTGGGTTTTGTTGTTGGAGCATTAGGTGTGGGTATAGGTTTTGGTTTGCAAAATGTAGTTTTAAATTTTGTGGCAGGGCTTATTCTGGCTTTCGAACGCCCAATAAATCTAGGCGACACAATTGAAGTAGATATGGAAATGGGAGTTGTTACAAGTATTGGAGTTCGTTCTAGCAATATTAAAACATACTCGGGCTCAGAAGCAATTATTCCCAATGGCGATTTAATATCGAAAAAAGTAGTAAACTGGACTCTAACAAACCGCGATAGAAGAAGTGTAGTTTTAATGAAAACATCGTCTACTGCTAATCCAGAAAAAGTGATTGAATTGTTTAACAAGATTGCAACTGAAGATCCAAAAATATTTAAGAATCCAGCTCCAACAACACATTTTTACGGATTTAACTTGGAAGGAAATCTAGATTTTAGTCTCTTTTACTGGACAACTTTTGACGATGGTTGGAGTACGAAAGCAGCAATTGCTTTAAAATTATACACTGCACTTAAAGATGAGGGAATCCAGGCACCGCTTCCTGTAAGGAGGATTATCTCGGAAGATTTATAAAAAGAAATCAAATTTTCAATCAATCATTTCAATACACAATTAGTATAAAATGTTTAATGTCGCAAAACAGTTGCGTGCAATTGGAGATTATTTGTGTTAACAGTATAAAACTTTAAGGTTTAACACCTTTGTCTGCAATAGATACCATCCTGTATTTTTCGTAACTTTGAACAAATCAGTTTCAAAAATGCATGAAGCACAGTTCTATACAAAACTCGAAAACAACAAAGTACTTTGCAAACTTTGTCCGTGGGATTGTAAATTAGAAACAGGGCAAACCGGTGTTTGTAAAGTGCGTACCAACGTAAACGGAAAGCTCTTAACTTCGGTTTATAATAAAGTTGCTGTACTTGGCACCGATCCAATTGAAAAAAAACCAATGTATCATTTTTACCCCGGCAGAAATATTCTATCTATTGGCGAAGTGGGTTGTAACCTGCATTGTAGTTTCTGCCAAAACCACCGAATTTCGCAATGCTACGCCAACGAGTTTGCAGGCTTTAATAATATCAGTTCAGAGAAAATTGTAAATGAGGCTTTAAAAACTTGGAATAATATTGGGATTGCATACACGTACAACGAGCCAATTACTTTTTACGAGTTTATGTTAGACAATGCGAAATTAGCACATCTGAATGGTCTTAAAAATGTTGTAGTTTCAAACGGTTATATAAACAGAGAGCCACTAAAAAAACTACTGCCTTTTATCGATGCATTTAATATTGATTTGAAAGCCTTTACAAACGAATTTTATATCAAACAGACAAAAGGAAAATTGGAGCCGGTTTTAAACACACTAAAAACCATTGCAAAAGGTAATGCCCATCTCGAAATAACAAACCTTATAATCCCAAATTTAAACGATGATGAAAGGGAGTTCGAAAAAATGGTAGTTTGGATTTCCTCAGAATTAGGAGAACAAACTCCTTTACATTTATCGCGATATTTTCCTCAACATAAAATGAATCAACCTCCAACATCAATTAATAAGTTAGAGATTTTATACGATATTGCAAAACAGTATCTTAAACATGTTTATTTGGGTAATGTTAGCGACACAAAACGTACATCTACTTACTGTATAAATTGCGGAGAATTGCTGATTATAAGAGATAAATATAAAATTGAAACTAATGGAGTTGATGAAAGTGGTAGTTGTATAAATTGCCAAACAAACAACAACATCTTTTTGTAATACATTAATTTTAACCAATTTGAGTACACAAATTTTAATTAATAATAATGAAAATTTTTACTCCTTTAGTTTTTCAGGGAAACCTCAATAAAAAAAAATATTTCGAAGGTTGGTATTTTAAACATGTTTCTAACAACCGCGAACATGTATTGTCTTTTATTCCGGGAATTGCACTTACCAAAGCCGACAAGCACGCCTTTATTCAAATAATTGATGGTATTTCGGGGAAAACATGGAATATCAATTATCCTCTTTCTGAATTTAGTTCCTCTAAAAATGAATTTGAAATAAAAGTTGGCAAGTCGGTATTTACCGAAACAGGCATTGAACTAAATATAGAATCAGATGAAATTACAGTGAAAGGTAAAATTCAATTTGCCAATCTCACTAAATATCCTGCTACACTTTTTTCGCCCGGCATAATGGGGTGGTATTCGTTTGTGCCGTTTATGGAATGTAAACATGGTATTGGTTCCGTTTCGCATAGTTTAAGAGGAGCTATTACAATTAATAATAAAAATGTTAATTTCTCTGAAGGTACTGGATATATTGAAAAAGATTGGGGCACATCTTTCCCTGAATCGTGGATTTGGCTGCATTGTAATACTTTTAACAAGGGGCGTAACTCTTTTACTTTTTCTGTGGCAAAAATTCCATGGTTAGGAAATTTTTTTGTTGGGCATATCTGTTTTCTATATTTCGATGATAAATTTTATCTGTTTGCCACTTATAACAACTCTAAAATAGTAAACTTAAAATTTGCAAATAAGAAACTTGAGTTTGAATTACGAAATAAAAATTACCATTTAAAAGTAACCGCAGTACAAAAGCAGTCGGGTAATTTAAAAGCTCCAGTAATTGGAGAGATGAATCGTATAATTAAAGAAAGTGTTAACTCCGAAATTCAAATAGAATTATTCGAAAACAGTGGCGAATTGATAGGCAAACTTAAAGGAGAGCGTGCAGGATTAGAGGTAATTGAAGAAATATTGAAATACTTTTAATAAACTTATTTTCAAATATATCGGTCAAAAAGAATACTTTTGCCAATTCACAATAAAAATAGTAAATGAAACGAGCATGATAATTATTATCACACAGGAAGATGATTGTCGGCGAGTTACATAAGATACCTATTAAAACAAACAATAATAATCAAATGAAATTTTCTGAACTAGGAATACACGATGACTTGCTGGATGCAATAGATTATATGGGATTCGAAAAAGCCACACCAATCCAGGAGCAGGCGATTCCTAAAATTCTTGATGGTAAAGATTTAATTGCCTGTGCACAAACCGGTACAGGTAAAACAGCAGCATTTATTCTGCCAATACTCGATTTGTTAGTTGATTTGCCAGGTGGCGAAACTACTACATTAATAATTGTACCAACCCGCGAACTTGCTATGCAAATTGATCAGCAAGTACAGGGAATTGGTTACACAATGGGTATTCATTCGATTGCAATTTATGGTGGTGGCGACTCTGACACTTGGGGACAACAAAGACAAGCATTAACACAAGGTGCCGACATAATTGTTGCCACCCCTGGAAAACTAATTTCCCACCTGAATCTTGGATATGTAAAATTTGATACAATAAAATTCCTTATTCTTGATGAAGCCGACCGAATGCTCGATATTGGTTTTTACGACGATATTATTAAGATAATTTCATACATTCCAAAAGAGCGTCAAACATTAATGTTTAGTGCAACAATGGCACCTAAAATCAAAACTCTTGCATCAAAAATATTGGTAAATCCCGATGAGATAAATATTGCCAGATCGAAACCTGCTGAAGGTGTTTTGCAGGCTGCTTATTTAATTTATAATCAACAAAAAAATAAGTTAATCAGTCACTTAATTTCAGAGAATTCTGAATATAACAGTATTCTTATTTTTTGTTCAACAAAAAGAGCTGTAAACGAATTAGCGCGAGTTTTAAAAAGGCAAAAATTTGCTGCTGAGCCAATTTCGTCTGATTTGGAACAGAAAGAAAGGGAAGAGGTTTTGCAAGGTTTTCGCTCAAAACGAATTCGCATTTTAGTTGCCACCGATGTAATGAGCCGTGGAATCGACATTAAGGATATTAACCTGGTTGTTAATTACGATGTTCCGCAAGATGCCGAGGATTATGTTCACCGCGTTGGAAGAACTGCACGTGCTGATGCAACGGGTGTAGCGCTAACTCTGGTTAATGAAGATGATATGTACAAATTTCATCAGATTGAGGAGTTAATTGAGCGCGAAGTTTTTAAAATACCAATGCCCGATCATTTAGGGAAGGGTCCAGAGTGGCAAAAACCTAATCCACGAAATAAGCATAGAAAAGGTAACTTTCATAAACATAAAAAAGGTAGTTCTAACCAGCGTCATAAAAAACCTTTTCACAAAAAAAGATAAGATAGTTTTTTTTATTTGTTGAGTAACAAAATTTGAATTAACTTACCTAGCAAATATTAAAGATTTATTTATGCAATCGAAAATTGCAACTCTATTAATCTGCTTTTTAATTTCCTCAACTGTTATT
>DAOVTY010000037.1 GCA_030632865.1 Bacteroidota bacterium | reverse complement strand
CAGGAAAAACATCTGGGTCTGTTAGTTTTTCTACAATTGCAGAAAATATGCCAGTTGGAGAAACTGTTAATTTTGTTGCTAACATGGATGCTGGCGAACATAACTCGCCTAGTGCAGCAGCAACTCAGGTTAACTATACCTTAAAACGTATTGAGTTTTGTGCTTTAGAAAATGGTGCGGCCGATTTAGTTGGTGCATGGTCAGGTTCTGATGCATGGTATGGGTCTGGTTGTACAACTGTGCTAAATGGATCTAATTTAGACGTTACCGGCCTAGGTTGGGATTTCTTAGATGCATGGTGGGGTGAGCCAGTTATTGCTGGTGGAACTTGTACAATGAATTTCTTTGCCAATGGTATTGTAGAAATTCCAAGACAAGCGTACTGTACTACTATTTATGATGGTGCTGAATACGATTACGAAATTGAAGGTACCGGAAAATGGACTAATTGTGGAGATACACCAACATTACTAATTACTTACGATATTTATTATCCTGGTGATGAAAAAGGTTTAGCAGCTACTTATTCACCTGCATATCTTCCTACTCCTTATATGACTGCTGATTTTACTTTAGATTAATAGATAAAAATCTATATAATAATAAAATGGGGTGCTAAAAAGCATCCCATTTTTTATGCAAAAAAATTGCTGATAAATAACCAACATTAAACCGAGTTACAATTAATAAAACTAGCTACTATTAATAATAAAAAATATCTAATACAGACTTTTCTAAAGTGCATAAGCATTGCTAAATTATGCTTCATCTAAATTAATTTTCAAACTAGCCCGATGAATTATTGCAATATTAACCCCGTATAAATGAATAAACAATTAAACTAAATATGCCCATATTTATAAACTTTAATGTTCTATTTATAAAATTCAATTTACTTCGTTAATAATGTTACGTCTGCTTTACATTTTATTTTTTGTTTATTCAGCCGAATTATATTTTCTTTATTGAATGGTTGAAAATATTGGACAACTAATCATAAAAATATCCGATGGAATTTGGGGAGCCCCAGTTTTAATTCTACTTCTTGGCGGTGGTTTATACTTTCTTATTTATTCGAGACTTGCTCCGTTGCGTTATATTGGTCACGCAATACAAATATTAACTGGAAAATACGATAACCCAGACGAACCTGGGCAGTTGCGGCATTATCAAGCACTTTCAACTGCACTTGCCGGAACAGTTGGAATGGGAAATGTGAGTGGCGTTGCAGTGGCAATTACAATGGGTGGACCGGGTGCTATTTTTTGGATGTGGGTTTCAGCTTTACTCGGTGTTAGCACTAAATTTTTCACATGTTCGCTAGCAGTAATGTTCCGAGGAAAAGATTCTGCCGGAGAAATTCAAGGAGGCCCAATGTATTATATAACAGAAGGTTTGGGGAAAAACTGGAAACCTGTTGCAATATTTTTTTCTATTGTAGGAATGATTGGCGTTTCGCCACTTTTCCAAGCAAATCAACTTACACAAATGATTCGCGATGTTGTTCTGGTGCCCAACAATATTGAAGCATCATTTCAAACTAATCTAATTATCGGAATCATAATTTCCATAATAGTTGGATTTGTAATTATCGGCGGAATAAAACGAATTGGGAGTGTTACCGGACGTGTAGTTCCTTTAATGGTAGTGGTATATTCAATTACAGTTTTATATATTATTTTTTCAAATTCATCTCAAATTATTCCTGCCTTTCAAACAATTTTACGCGATGCTTTTACTGGCGATGCCGTTTTAGGAGGCTCGTTGGGAGCAATTATAATTGTTGGTGTCAGACGGGCGGCATTTTCGAACGAAGCCGGACTGGGTACTGCGCCAATGGCACACGGAGCAGCCAAAACTAATGAGCCAATAAGAGAAGGTTTAGTCGCAATGCTGGGTCCTATAATAGATACAATTATTGTTTGTACTATGACAGCGTTAGCAATTATTATTACAAACACTTGGATTGATAGTTCGGCAGATGGAGTTACTCTTACTGCCAATGCATTCGAGTCTGCAATACCTGTTTATGGAAAGTATATATTAACAATTTGTGTTACATTTTTTGCCATGTCAACGCTTTTTGCATTTCCATACTACGGAGTAAAATGTTTGGGTTTTGTTGCAGGAGCAAAATATCAGCACCTTTATAATTATATTTTTGTAGTTGTTATTATTATTGGTGCCGTATCTAATTTGCATGTAATTATCGGGCTAATCGACATTTCTTTTGCATTAATGGCATTTCCAACGGTAATTACAACAATTCTACTTTCGCCACATGTTCGTAAGGCAGCGAAAGTGTATTTTGCAAAACTTAAACAGGAACGATAACTTTGTCGTGTTAATAATCTTGTATTGAAAACTTAAACACTGTTATTAATTGCGCAATTAAAATATAACATAGCTTTGATGAATTCTGACCAAAAATTTACTGCAGTAGAAAAAGCTTTTTATTCTGATGGATATTTATTAGGAATGAAAGTAGTGGAATCTGGGTTATCTCAGAATATTCTTTTTTCTTCTATTTCTGAAATGTATTCAGCAATCGACGAACTAATTAACTCAGTTAGTACGTTGGCACAAAAACACAATCAATCCATTCATTGCAAAAAAGGTTGCGAGTATTGTTGCCATCAACCGGTATTTGCTCTCGAATACGAAATGCAGTATTTAAACTCATTCATAAAAGAACGTTTTTCGGATAAAAGACAAAACGAGATTGGAGAGAAAGCTGATGAAAATAGATTTAACCTTATTGACTTAGACAAAACCCAAATTCTCAATTCGAAACAACCTTGCCCGCTACTCAAGAATGGAACATGCTCTGCGTATGAAGCAAGACCAATGGCTTGTAGAATTTATCTTTCGACCGACGTTAATAGTTGTATTACTTTTTACGATAAGCCAAAAGATAAAAGTAGTTTCCCTGCATTATTAGATTTCCCGATGCGTGCCGGACGAATGATGAATGAAGGTTTTAAAGCTGCATTAAAAACAAAAGTCTTGGTTATGAAGGAATTTCGTATTGATGAAAAAATAAAATTACCACCTCATTAACTTGCAAATTATTCAGATTTATAAATCCTCCAAAATAATTCCTGAATCGTTAAATTTATCAACCAAAATATCAGGCGAAATCGGACGATTATTTTTAGTTAATACAGCTGTAATTCTTGCATTCACCATCAACTTTTCATCCACCTTCCTTATTATTTGTTGGTCGAAAACAATACGTAACCCACCCTTCCTTTTTATTTTTAGGTGTATTAAAAATTCGTCGCCAGGGCGAAGTGGAAATTTATAATCCAGTTCGGCTTTTATAACTACTGCATCAATTCCATCATTATGAAGTTGGGCAAAATTTAACCCAATAGAATTCAGAAATTTATGCCGACAGTGCTCCAAATAATTTTGGTAAACGGCATTATTTACAATCCCTTGAATGTCGCATTCATAATCGCGAACATGTAATTCTAATTCAAAATGATGGCTGAATGAATTCATTGTTGTCAGGTTATTTTGGTTGTCATAATTGTAGTGGTTATCATGGCTATCAAATTGTTTTAACTATATTCTAATACAATAACAACTTCTTTCAACAACTATTTTCTACTTTATCATAAAATCAAGTAATTTTTTATCCTCAAGATAACCTTCCAGATGGTCGCCAATTTTTACAGCGCCAACACCAGCCGGCGTTCCGGTATAAATTAAATCTCCCATTTTAAGTGTAACATATTTCGAAACATGAGTAATAATATCTTCGAAATCGAACATCATTAATTCAGAGTTTCCTGTTTGAACTCGCACTCCGTTAATATCTAATTTAAAAGGGATTGCTTTAGGATTTTCAAGGTCTGACTTCGCAATAAAAATATTACTAAGTACGGCTGCCTTATCAAAAGCTTTTGCTTTTTCCCAAGGCAAACCCTTTGCCTTAAGTTTATTTTGAATATCGCGAGCTGTAAAATCTATACCCAACCCAATTTCGTCGAAATAACGATGTGCAAACTGCTTCTCGATATTCTTTCCTAGGCGATTAATTTTAATTACTAACTCAATTTCGTGATGTACATCGTTAGTCCAATTGGGAATATAAAATGGATCATTATTCCTCAACAAAGCAGAATCAGGTTTCATAAAAACAACAGGTTCTTCGGGCATTTCGTTATGTAACTCCTGAATATGAGCTACATAATTTCTACCAATACAAACAATCTTCATATTATTTTACATTTATAACCAAGGAGTTGCAATCAAATAAAAAAAATTATTTCCTAACTCGTAAAAATAAGTTAATTCCTAAAGGTTCTTGTAATACATCAATTTTAGATTCTTCAATTCCTGCCTGAAGTGCAAATTTCTTTAATTCATCAACAGAACGGTGATATAGAAACCAATCACAAAGGATTTCCATACTTCGGCGTGAAGGATTTTCTATATTGAAATTCCCAATTATCATTTCGCCACCTTCATTTAAATATTCGTAATACTTTTTTAGGAGGAATACAAAGTGTTTGCCTTTGAAATAATCGAACAACCCGGCGCTCCAGATCAAATCATATTTTTTTTCTGGTGTATATCTAATTACATTTCTATTAAGAAATGTCATTCGATCTAAATACTTCTTATTCTTATTTTTCGCATAAGCAATTGCTCTTTTATCCATATCGAGCATTTCAAAAACAAGAGAACTTTCAGGATTCTTTCCTAAGAATTCAAAAGTTTCAGTTACTGGGCCACTTCCTAAAATTAACACTTCTTTTTGCAATCCAAGAGCCTCATTATTAAGCTCTTCAAAAATTCCGATTGCCAAGGTTTTACGATTTCTAACCGCTAATACTGCTGGTGTTAATTGAAAAAACATATCCCACTTTCGTATTTTTTCATCTTGACTCAGATAAAATTGATATATCTTCTCTATAATAAAAAAGTCGCCACTGTAACCAAATGGTTTGGTATGTGCAAAACCTATCAAAGTATGCCGATTAAATAAAGAAGAAACTAAACTACGAAAGTATTCTATATCTTCTGCCTTAACCTCATTCATCATTGCAAAAAGATAGTTTAATTCACTTTCTTCGGGGCCATTTTTTGCAAAAAGAGATTCAATATAAGCCTCAATATTAATTGATTTAATGTCCATAAACAGAGTTCGTTATAAAATTACAGTATTAATCATCAACGATCTCTCCAAGTTCGCTATTAATATCCTTTAATAATTCTTTGTACTTTTCTTCAACACTAATAACACTCATCTTATCTGAAATAATAACCTCAGGATATTTTACAGCAAACACTTTCGAGCTATTAATAACAAACTGCTCACTTACTTGTATAAATTTCTTTTTTGGAAATAATTCAATTAGTTCAGCGAATAATTTATTTGTCGCAACTTCTTCATCAACCAAATGAATTATTGTTTGTTCATTATCCCTTTCAATAAAGTAAACATCATCAATATTTATTTTCTCGAGACCTTGGTTTGCATGTACAATAATCTGGTTTTTCTCGTGATCTTTTAAATCGAAAAATGTATTAAACTGCTCACTTTCAAACTTCAATTTCAAATCGTTGCCAAATTTAAAAATGGCAATTTCAATATTAGTCTGTAAATCTTTATCAGTAAAAGGTTTAATAATATAACCATACGGAAGCGCTACTTTGGCTTTGTTAACAGTTGCAATATCTGCATTGGCAGTTAAATAAATAATTGGGACATCGTGTTTCTGCGAAATTACTCTGGCTGCTTCAATACCTGTCATTTCATCCTTCAAATTTATATCCATTAAGACTAAATCAGGCAAACTCCGCTCAACCTCGGCAATTGCTTGTTCTCCAGTAACTACTATTTTTTGGACTGCATAACCAAGATTTTCAAGACTTTCTTCAATATCAGTTGCAACCAATATTTCGTCTTCAACAATTAAAATTTTGTATTTTGATTTCATTTATAATGATATTAAAAGGTAATTGTAAATTTTGTTCCATTTGAAAAATCACTTTCAAGCATTCCGTCAATTTGTTGTACCAATTTGTGGAGAATTTTCATGCCAAGTGATTTTGTTTTTGTTATGTCAATACTATCAGGTATTCCAATACCATCATCGCTCACAATTAGTTTGTATTCATTTTCGATTAACTCATTGAAATGAATACTGATTATTCCGGTAGAATTGCCGTTAAATGCATATTTGAATGAGTTAGAAATAAGTTCGTTAATTATCAGACCACAAGGTATAGCAGTGTCTATAGGAAGATAAGCATCGTCCATTTGATAGTCGAATTTAATATTTGCCGGTTGGCTAGAATAGGTTCTGGCAATATTTCCGGCTAAACTTTTAATATAACTTGAGAATTTTATATTTGCCAAACTCTCGTGATTATACAAATTTTCGTGAATAAGAGCCATTGTATGAATTCTGTTTTGACTCTCCTGTAAAATATCTTTTAGTATTGGGTCTTCTATATTACGGCTTTGCATACGCAAAATACTTGAAATTATTTGCATATTATTTTTAACTCTATGATGAACTTCCCGAAGTAAAACATCTTTTTCTTCTAGGGATTTTTTCAGATATTCTTCCGCTTCCTGACGTTTTTTTTCTTTCCTTTCTAACTCCCATTTCATTAGGGTTATTCCCGCAAACTCATCTATCAACGACAAAAGTTTTTTTGCCTCTACAGGTTTCATCAAATATCCATCAATACCCAAATGAATAGACTCAACAAAACTGTCTTTTTCGCTGTACGCCGACATTACCACAAACTTAGCTTCAGGAGCTATTTTTTTAATCTCCTTTACCATTTCCAAACCGTTCATCACCGGCATAACCATATCGGTAATTACCAAGTCTGGTTTATGCTTCTGGTACAATTCTAATCCATGGTAACCATCTTTTGCTATGTATAAATGACTAATGTGTTTTTCCAAAAGTCTCCGATATAGTTGTCTAATTGTTTCGTTGTCATCAACAAAAAGTACAGAGATATCATAACGTTGTCCTGGTTCCTGCTCTCTTATCATAATTTTGATTTTTTTAGAAACTGCTTATTAATAATTTCGATTAGTTTGGAGGAAACTATAGGTTTAAAGATAACGTCATCGCACCCCGACGAAGATATATCGTTATACGCATTACCCATTACACTGGCAGTTTGAATAACAATTGGAATCTCGGGAGCCATTTTTTTTATTATTAGTGTTGCTTGAATACCATCCAAAATCGGCATTCTAATATCCATAAGTAATAAATCAACAACTTTCTGATTCTGAACATACTCGACTGCTTCTTGTCCATTTTTTAACCAGATAATATTTGCATTTGTCTTTCTCAATTGTGTTTTAATCAAAACAAAGTTTATTTCTGTGTCGTCAACTACAACTATCGTTTTATCTTTCCAATTAAATAACATATTTTAGGGTTAAATTTTTTTGTTATTATTGCCAACAGGGAGCTCAAATATAAATTCGGAGCCAACATTTAGTTTACTACTCACCGCAATATTTCCACCCATTAATTTCAAATAGGTTTTTGTTATAGCCAATCCTAAACCTGTGCTTTCGCGACCTAATGTTCTGCTGGTTGAAGCTTGCATAAATCTATCAAAAATATGTTTTTGATGCTCTTCTTTAATACCAATACCAGTATCTTTTACATAAAATTTTAACTTATTGTACTTTATTGTATAACTAAACTCAATACTTCCTTCGTCGGTATATTTACATGAATTACTTACTAAATTTATTAATATTTGCTTTAGCCGCACCCTATCGGTATAAATTAAAGAGTTGCTATTATCCAGTCCGTTTGAATAACTCAGATTAAGATTATTATCCACAACATTTTTGTCTTTACAAAACATGTCGTAAATTTCTTTAGTTAATACATTTAAGTCAAATTCACTTTTTTCGATTTTTAAAATACCAGCTTCAATTTTCGATAAATCTATAATATCATTTATCAAATCAAGTAAATGCTCTCCATTACTTATTATGATTTCGATAAACTCATCTAATTCCGCTTCATCCTCTGCCTCGCGTAAAAGGTTTGCAAAGCCAAGAATACCATTCATCGGTGTACGAATTTCGTGACTCATATTTGCAAGAAATGCCGATTTAAGTTTATCTGATTCTTCAGCTTTCTCTTTAGCATCAAACAGTTCTTCTTGAATCAAGGCACTTCGCTTAACTTCCTTTCTCAACTCAATATTCCTCGAATTCAATAGTTTAGTTCTGCTAAGAACTTTTTCCTCCAAACTTTTATTTACCTCTTCTATTTCAGTATTCTTTCGCTCTAATTGCAAATAAAGATCAAAATTTTGTCTATTAAATTTTTCATTACTATAAGCAGCAAACATACCAATAACAAGTGCCGAAATAAGGAAAAATCCGTTTGATATAATAGTACCGTAATCAACATTCAAGGCAAAAGCCGCAATTATGTAGATAAATACTGCAAGCCAACTTCCGATTGAAAACAATATAAAACGAAGCCTGACTAAAACAGCACCGGAAAGAAAAACAAGAATTAATCCACTACTATAAATTGTTTCTTCAGGCAGTTTTACCAGCATAATTATAATTCCAACAGAAGCTATAATATATAGTAATAACAAGAGCAGCTGCCAATATCGAATAAAGTTTTTTGTGTAAGACAATGCAACCACTAAAAGGAAAGTGGGCACTACAATTATACGAATAGTAATAAAAAACCTAAAAAATTCTCCTGCAACAATACTGTCAAGATATCCAAAAAAAATGTAAATTACAGAAACAACAATTATGGCAAATCTAGATATTTTTAATGAGCTCTTGAAAAAATAATTCCTATACTCTCTCTCTCTCTCATCAGGGAAGTTGAGGGTTATTCTGTTTATTTTATCTAAATAATCTGTCCTAGAGTCCATTAAGAATATTTATGACTAATACATTACTAAATAATAAAGCTCAAAATAGGGATTATATAAACTACCATATTACTATTGATATATCATTTTTACTAACACTTGTAAAAGAAACAAAAAAAAATGAGTAATCAAGAATTAACTATAATAAATTCGGCGGTCTAACCAATTAATATTAAGGGTCATCTGTTAATAAACTCCTTTACAAAAACATTCATTTGCTCATTAATTTAAGTTTCAAACGTGTGAGCACATTTTTTGTGTATAACGGAAATTCGCTATTCATCATCCAGCCAAAATATCCTGCTTGCTCGCGAAATACTTTTTCAACCGAAACTCCTTTGTTTTTACCAAAGTTAAAAGTTTCAACACCATTATCATCGTACACAATTCTACCTGCAAAATCTACATTTCTTGTTAACGACGAAAACTCACTCAGTTTTTCTATATCATTAACAACTGGTTCCGATTTATTTCCTTTTTTATCTTCAACTTCAACTCCTTCATATCTATCTAACTGCGCTTTTAAAACTTCGTAAGTTGCTTTTGTATCTGCCATTGCACTGTGTGCATCAATCAACTCCTTTTTACAATAAAATTTATAGGCAGCAACTAACGAACGTTTTTCCATTTTATGAAAAATTGCCTGCACATCAATAAATTTATGCCTTTTCATATCAACGTCAACATCGGCACGAATAAACTCTTCTGCTAAAAGAGGAATATCAAATCTATTTGAGTTAAAACCCGCCAAATCACAACCTTCAATAAACTTGGCTAGTATTTTCGCAACCTCCTTAAAAGTAGGCTCATCTTTTACATCATCGTCATAAATCCCATGTATTTCCGAAGTTTCATTAGGAATGGGTACACCTGGATTTATTCGCATCAATTTTTCCTCTTCTCTTCCATCAACATTTACTTTTATAAATGCGATTTCCACAATTCTATCTGTAACAACATTCACTCCTGTTGTTTCTAAATCGAGAAAAACAATTGGTTTTTTTAATTGAAGTAGCATGGGTATAGTATGGTTTAAAAAATAGGCACCTGAAAATCTCGAGAACTTTGATTTTACAGATACCTTTTAATATTATCGTTTACAAAATTTACACATTAATCATCATTGGCATTAGCAACATTAGCATATCCTCATCGTCATCGTCAGATACAGCCGGAAGCAAAAGTCCTGCTCGTGTTGGATCACTCATTTCAACCATTACATCGCCGGTTGGTATATTTGCAAGAATCTCTTGCAAAAATGTAGATTTAAACCCAATCTCAATCTCATCACCTTCGTACTCGCAATTTAAACGTTCAACTGCCGAAATAGAAAAATCGATATCTTGAGCAGAAACTACCAACTGATTGTCGTTAATATTTAATTTTACCAGATTACTCGCCTGATTAGAAAATACCGACACTCGTTTAACCGTATTTAAAAAGTTTAATCTGTCGATAATCATTTTATTAGGATTATCAGTTGGAATAACCGAATTATAACTTGGATAATTTCCTTCTACCAACCTACAAATCAGTTTATAATTAGATAATGTTATAAATGCATTTTTATCATCAAATTCCAATTTAACATCAAACTCTTCTCTTGGAAGTAAATTTTTCAATAACCCGGCAGGTTTTTTTGGTAAAATAAACGAAGACTCAAATTCTGCTTTTGCATCCGTTCGGCGGTAGCGCACTAATTTATGTGCATCCGATGCAACAAAACTTATATAATCAGGAGTGAGCTCAACATAAATACCATTCATTACCGGTCTTAATTCATCGTCGGCAGTGGCAAAAAGTGTTTTATCAATTCCCTTTTGAAGAACAACATGGCTAACGTTAATCGATGAAGTTCCCTCTGTATTTAGAGTCGGTTGCTCCGGAAAATCTTCGGAATTTTGCCCCATAATACTAAACTTTCCGTTATCAGAGAAAATTTCAATATTAAACGAATCACCATCTATATGAAAAGTAAGTGGTTGCTCCGGAAACTCTTTTAGAGAATCTATAATTAATTTTGCAGGAACAGCAATTGCTCCTTCGCCTTCTATATTATCCAGTTTCAGACTTGTAATCAACGTAGACTCAAGATCTGAGGCCGTAATAGTTAATTCCGTTTCGGTAATTTGAAACAAATAATTATCTAAAATTGGCATGGTGCTTTTACTGCTTATTACTTTACTTAATGCCGATAAATGGCTTAATAATTCGGTACTTGAAACAACAAATTTCATATGTTTATATTTTTTTATTTTTCCTGAATTTGAAATTAAATTTCGTTTTAATACGAGGATCAATTTTATAAATCCAAGCACACGAATATACGAACTTTAATAACATTTACCTATTCAGAAATATTGGTTTTTTCACAGACTTATTAACGTGAATAACGGTAACGCCGAACGACATTATAAACAAAACCAAATATGGCGATTAGCAGCAATGGAAGCAGCACATTTATCCACTGCCAAAATACTTTATCCTCTCGTAATTTCACCTTATCTAGCAGTCGCATTTTTAACGAACGCCCACGTAATTGCATAATTCCCCGATCATCATTCAGATAAAAAATTGTATTTATCAGAAATTCTCTATTTCCATAAGTTCGTTGCGAAACCCGATCGAAGCCTAAATTATAAACACTCGGAGGATTTGTGGAGTAATTAACTTTATTAGATATTATGCTGCCATCGGCAATTACAACCATTTTGGTTGGCTTACTTTTTTCGATTACTGACGAAGACGAAAAACCATAATTCTCAACCATTCGGTTTTTGAATGCCGAAATAAATTCACCCTCTAAAATAACTCCAACCGGAATATATGACTGCGAAAAAAGTTCGCGAGCCGGCGGATTATTTATATTCTGAAGACTAACTGACGAAGGAGACTTTACCCTTAAAGCATTTGGAGAAGTTGATAAAAGTATCTGCTTATTTATTCCCGGATTACCTGAAATAGTATCGATAGAAGAGACAAATTCGCTCATCACCCAATTTAAATTTTTACTAATTGGATGTTTATCGTTTGGTGTTAAAAGCGGCGAATAATACCATGGATGCAAAGTAAATTTTGGTGTATTTCCGGCCACTGCAGTGTTTACTTTTATTCCAATACAATTTACGTCTTGCAATAAATCGTAATTTAACCTAACTCCGTAACGGAAAAGTTGATCGCTCAAATTAAGATCGCGTGGAAACGAGAAGGTTTGATAACCACTCGACAAACTGTCTAAACTTACTTGCACCGGATCTATTAACCATATTACTTTCCCTCCATCCATTATAAATTGGTCAATTATAAATTTCGATTTTTCATCGAAAACTTCGCGAGGGTTGGCAACGATTAAAACATCAATCTTACTATTTTTAAACTCATCAACCTTTAACATTTTAACTTCAAAATCTGCTGATAAATTTCGGGCTATATCAGATAGTTCAAATTGATTTGCCTCACCGTGTCCCTGCAAAAATGCAACGGTAGATTTTTTTGTACGAATTAATTTTTGAAGCGCATTTACCAACTCAAATTCAATAGTTTCAACAGAATGATTAAAATTCATTTCGTAACTAAATGCCGGATTATTTTTCAAGAAATTAACAGCTATTTCTTTTCCTCCATAACGAATTATTGCGCCTGGAAAAATATATTTTGTACTAACTCCCGTTTCTGTTTTTCGCCTAAAACTTGTTCTGCTAACTCCTTTTTCTACCAATGTATTTATAAACTCATTTTGTTTTTCAACATTAATAATATTGTACGGATCGAAAACACGAATACGAATTGGGTTGGCAGAATAAGCGTTCAGAACTGTAATTTTTTCTAAAACCTCGGTTTGTATTTTTCGTAATCCCGACTCTAATTCTCCCGCGAGATAAAATTCTATTTCAACAGGTTTCTCCAACTCATAAACAATTTTGGTACTAATGCGCGAAACTGAAAACCGTTTGTCAGAAGAGAGATCGAAACGAAGTAAAAAATTTGCTGAAACTAAAAAAACTATTGCTAAACCAATAACGTAAAACGAGGCATGTATTTTTGTTTTACGTAGCTTCCATTTTCCTTTTCTCAAAAACAGGCTTGTTGCGTAAAGAAACAAAAAGGTCATTCCAATAAAATATATCAAATCACGCAGGTCGATAACGCCACGAGAAACAGATTGGTAATGACTGTTAATACTAAACCACAAAAGCAGTTGCTCTATAAAATATGGCACACCTGAAGTTGCTACAAACTCGAACCCTAGGTAGAACAGGAACGAAAGTGCCATCGCAAAAATGAAAGAAACAATCTGGTTTTCGGTTAACGAAGAGGCAAAAATGCCGATTGAAATATAAATAGTTGCAAGAAAGAACAGCCCTATAAAAGAGCCCCAAGTTGCACCAACATCGATGCTTCCAACAGGGTTTCCCAACATATAAACCGACAAAAAATATAGCAGAGTTGGCAGCAACGAAAAAACTACAATTACTAAACCAGCAGTAAATTTTGCTAACACAATTTTAAAATCGGGAACAGGGCGAGTGAGTAAAGTTTCTATTGTACCAGACCTTTTTTCGTCGGCAAAAAAGCGCATGGTAATTGCCGGAATCAGAAACAGATACAACCAGGGCGCAAGGGAAAAAAGACCTTCGAGAGTTGCATAACCATTTTCGGGAATATTGTACGAACCTGGAAAAACCCATAAAAATAAACCTGTAACCAATAGAAATACAACAATAACAAGGTAACCGATTAGCGAACCGAAAAATAATTTTATTTCTTTTTTAAATAAACTGTACACAGCGAGTTTTGAGTTTAAATTTTTAATTTACGTGTTTTAAGTTCCGAATACCAAGCCTGTCATTCAGCTGACTTATTTCGAATCCAAAGTTAACAACTTCACCATTTTTTCAGCTGTTCTTTTCGAGCATCCCGATTCTCCCATAAGTTTAAGTAAACTATTATAATCATGAATCATTTTTTCACGATAAATATTATCGAACAATAATTTATTAAGTTCGACCCTTACTTTTTTAACCGTTAAATCTTTTTGGATAAGTTCGAGAATTGCAGCTTTTTGTAAAATAATATTTGGCAACGTAACCCAATTTGTTTTTAGAACAAAGTTCCTCATTATCACATCTACAAGTATACCACCTTCCATTTTATACATCGCAACTTGCGGTACATTAAAAAGTGCAGTTTCTAACGCAGCAGTTCCCGATGTAACTATTGCTGTGTGCGCCAAACTTAACAAATCGTATGTTTGGTCAAAAATTATTGAGACATTTTTGTTGCCAATAATTTCAGTGTAAATATTTTTGTCAATATTTTTTACACCGGCAATTACGAATTGAAAATCGGACAAACCTTCAACAGCTTTTACCATTGTTGGCAAAACACGTTTGATTTCTTTTAAGCGACTTCCTGCTAAAATTGCAACAACCTGACGATTATCTAAATTATTTTTTTTATGAAAAGTAGATTTTGAAATTGTTATTTTTTTATATTCTGAAATGGAATCCATCAATGGGTTGCCAACGTAATTTACCTTAAAATTATGTTTTTTGTAGAACTCAGTTTCAAAGGGAAAAATTGTAAACATCTCGTCAACAAAAGCTTTTATCTTTTTTACACGAAACTCTTTCCATGCCCAAAGTTTTGGCGAAATATAATAGAAAACTTTAATGTTATTGCTCTTTGCAAATTCTGCAATGCGAAGGTTAAAGCCGGGATAATCAATTAAAATTAAAACATCGGGTTCGAACTGGAGCAGATCTTTTTTACAAAACTCCATATTTCGTTTGATTGTTCTGATATTCAACAAAACATCTAGAAAACCCATAAATGCCATTTCGCGATAATGCTTTACTAGGTTACCACCAACACTCTGCATTAAATCGCCACCAAAATATTGGAATTGCGCATCTGTATCTGCAACTGCCAACTCTTTCAATAAATTAGAGCCATGCAAATCGCCCGAAGCTTCGCCTGCAATTAAGTAGTACCTCATACTAAAATGCTCTCGAAATTAAAACCACAAATGCATATATTATAGTTGCTGCGAGTACTCCGCGTGCTGTCTTCTCGTATTTCAATTTAATAAATCCCATAAATACTGCACTGTTGGCAAAAACACATAAACTGCCTAATTTTACAAGCGACTGCAAATACATTAAATTTCCTACATAATTAGAAAATGAGATTCCATTTTCGTTAATAAAATAAACTGCAAAAAAGATAATTACAGGTGTTAAAAAACCTGCCAGCAATCCTAATCCAGTATTGTCTAGTCTATTTATTTTTCGTCGTTGCATTAAAACTTCCAGTTTTTAACTTGCTCCAAAGTTTTGTAGCAAGTCATGTCAATGGTAACGGGAACCACCGAAACAAAATTGTTTTCCAGCGCGTAAATATCTGTCTCAGTAGATTCTTCCTCGAAATTTTTAAAATAACCCGATAACCAATGATAATCTCTACCGTGTGGGTCGGTGCGTTTCTCAAACTCTTCTTCCCACTTACCGTGTGCCTGCCTGCAAACTTTAATCCCTTTCGGTTTCCCTTTCGGGATATTAACATTTAAACATGTAAACGGAGGCAATCCATTCTCCTGAACACTTTGAAACACTTTCGCCACAATAATTTTTGCTTTTGAGAAATCGGCATTGGCACTAAAATCGTCCAAAGAAAAACCAATTGAAGGAACACCGTGCAAACTTCCTTCAATTGCCGCACCCATTGTTCCGCTATAAATTATGCTAATAGAAGAATTTGCTCCATGATTAATCCCCGAAACCACATAATCTGGCGATCTATCGAACAAGTTGTTAAAACTTAATTTTACGCTGTCAACGGGTGTTCCGTTACATTTGAAAGTTGGAACTCCATGAATTTCCTCAACTGGTGTAGTTCGCAAAGGCTGGTCAACTGTTATTGCATTCGATTTACCAGACATGGAAACTTCTGACGAAATAACAACAACATCTCCAAAAAACTGAATTACTTCAACCAGTTCGCGTAATCCTTTAGCATGGATTCCATCGTCGTTAGTAACTAATATTAATGGTTTATCTGACATATTTTTTCTAAATAAGAAGCAAATATAATCAAAATGAGCTGTTAGTAATTAGAAATAAGTATTAAGAAAAGGAAATAGAAAAAACAGCTTTTTTTATTCCTTACATTTAACTATTTTCGTTTCGGAATTTTTTATCCATAATCCAACTAAATATTAGAAATGTAAATTATCGAAATATCATCATAAAATACTTTATCATGAAAAAAAATATTGCACTTTTTATTCTTTTATCTTTTGCTTTTAGTATTGTTAATGCTCAGGAAGATCTGACTTATCAAAAACCACCAAAAGAAATTTTAGAGTTGGCAGATGCTCCGCTGGCACCTTCGGTTTTAATAGACGATAAAAATGAAAATATTG
>DAOVTY010000284.1 GCA_030632865.1 Bacteroidota bacterium | reverse complement strand
AGTACGGTTTCGAAATTGATGGAACAACCCTTAAAGTTTACCTTTCGAGAGAAGACATTTCTAATTTATCGAATATGACGACTTCCAATGCAATTAGAACTCTTTCTACATTTGCAATTGAAAATGTAATAGCAATTGATGGTAGAAAAATAAAAATATTGGATGCCGCCCGCCTTGAGCGAATTAGCAAATTGGGATAAAAAATAGTTCCGAATTTAGAGGTTTCTGGGTTAAATATAATCTACTTAAAACTAATTACTTTATACTTTTTATTTCTAAAAACTTCAACTACTTATTTTCTTTAATCTACTCCTGCAAATAAACTCTTTTTACTCGCTGCGAGATTCCTGTTAAAATTTCGTATGGAATTGTGGAGGCATTTTTTGCCACCTCTAAAATAGAAATATTTGAACCAAAAAGTTCAACTTTATCTCCTGGCTTTACATTTAAACCTGTAACATCAAGCATTAACATATCCATGCAAATATTTCCAATTATCGGCACACGTTTTTCGCCTATAAATGCACTGCCATTTTTATTGCCGAGTTTTCTGTCTAAACCATCGGCATAACCAAGCGGAACGATTGCAATTTTACTAATAACAGAAACTTCGCCTTTTCTACTGTAGCCAATAGTTTCGTTTGGGTTAACAGTTTTAACCTGCGAGACAGTACTTTTTAAAGTGCCAATATTTTCTAAAGGCAAACCGGTGTTTGTAACTCCATATAAACCAATTCCCAAACGAACCATGTCGAATTGTTTGTGAGGGAAACGTTCTATACCAGCTGAATTTAAAATGTGTCTCTCAATTTTATATGGAAATGATTTGGCGAATAGTTCAACCTGATTTTCAAAAATTTCAAACTGGTTTTGGGTAAAATTATCACACTTTGGATCATCGCTCGCAACAAGATGCGAAAAAACAGATTTTATTTTAATCCAATTATTTTGTAAAATATGCTGAATTACTTCTTTAATTTCCGATTCATATTTTAATCCAAGCCGGTTCATCCCAGTATCAATTTTCAAATGAACAGGAAATTCCTGCAACCCATTTTGAGAAACTTTCTTTTTGAAACTTTTTAATAGTTCAACACTATAAATATTAGGTTCCAAGCTGTTATCAATTATGTTTTGAAAACTGTCTTGCTCCGGATTCATTACAATAATTGGTGTTCGGACACCCGCATTTCTAAGCTGCACACCTTCATCGGTAACTGCAACTGCTAAGTAATCTACATTTTGGTATTGCAACACTTTGGCAATTTCCACATCGCCGCTACCATACGAAAATGCTTTAACCATTACCATAATTTTAGTCTCCGGCTTTAATAAATTCTTAAAAACATTTAAGTTGTTAACCAGCGCGTTTAAATTTATTTCTAATTGTGTTTGATGCGCCTTTTGTTGTAACAGTGTCGATACTTTTTCGAATTCAAATTGCCTGGCACCTTTTATTAAAAGTGCTGCCGAATTAGAATTATCGCGCTTAAAAGATTCTTTAAATCTATTTAGAGAATTATAAAAACTATTTTTTATCGAAAAGAGATTGGAATGATCTGATATTTCTGAACCAACACCAATTACTTCATCAATTTTCCATTCAATTAAAAGCTCATTAACACGTTTGTACAAATCGGCCGGTGGCATTCCAGTTTGCAGAATATCTGACAAAATTACCTGCTTGTATAAATGTTCTTTTGCAGCTTGCTGATGCAAAACGGTCAATGCTATTGCAAGCGAATTAAGATCTGAATTGTAATAATCGTTAACAAGTAAACAGTTGTTAATTCCCTGCTTTATCTCCAACCTCATCGCAATTGGCTCCAATTTTTTAAATCTCTCAACAACCTGCAACGGATCATTCAATAATATTGTTGAAACAACAAAACAGTGGCACGCATTCTCTATTGAAGAACTATCAGTAAATGGAATTTTAAATTGATATTTTTTATCTGTTATACTTGTATTTATTTCAGTAAAATTATCTCCAACTTGTTTTTTTAAATTTATTAAAGCATTGCTGCCTTCCAGTGACCAACTAATTTTTTCTATCGAATATTTATCGCAAAATGTTTCTACTTCGGTTTTAACGATACCAGAATCGCAACAATAAACTAGCTTTTTACTCTTTTTAAAAAGGTTTAGTTTCTCATTAATTTTTTGCTGAATAGAATGGAAATTTTCCTGATGCGCATCTCCAATATTTGTAAAAACCCCAATTTCGGGAGAAATAATATCGCTTATATTTTCCATTTCATCGGGCTGAGAAATTCCAGCCTCAAAAATTCCTAAATTATAAATGGGATTCATTAATAAAACCGAAAGAGGAACGCCAATCTGCGAATTATAACTTTTTGGGCTTCGAACTATTTTAAACTGGCCCGACAAAATTTCGTGCAACCACTCTTTAATAATAGTTTTACCGTTGCTGCCGGTAATCCCAATAACAGGAAAATTAAATTGTTGACGATGGTAAATTGCAAGCTGCTGTAATGCAAGAGTTGTATTTTCAACTAGAATAAAAGTAGCATTTTTGTTTATCACATTTTTATCGGATACAACAAAAATTTTAACCCCCTTTTTAATTAAATCTGGAATGTATAAATGCCCAGTATTCCTTGGCCCCTTTAACGCAAAAAAAAGAGAATTACCGGAATTAAAAAATGTACGACTGTCGGTTATAACTTGATTAATTCTTTGATTAGCAAACTCAGGTTGCCCAGCTATTTTACCTCCAACAATTTTCGATATTTCCGCAATTGAAAAATTAATCATTATAATATTATAAATTCCTTTACAATTAATGGCTTAAAATTAGGTCGCGTTATTGGCTCCTCTATAACAAGTCCTACAAAGTGGTTCGTAATTATCTTTTTCGCCCAACAAAACCAATTGTTCTTTTTCTGATAACCGGTGTGAAAATTGTGCAATATTTCCACATCTTACACAAATTGCATGTACTTTAGTAACGTGGTCAGCAATTGCCATTAATCCAGGAATAGGACCAAAAGGCAAGCCTTTAAAATCCATGTCTAAACCAGCGGCAATTACACGAATTCCGTTGTTGGCAAGTTTCGTAACAACTTCAATTAATCCGTTGTCGAAAAACTGAGCTTCATCAATTCCTATTACATCAACATCGCTAGCCAATAATAAAATATTAGCTGAATTCTCAATTGGTGTAGAACGAATTGAATTTTCATCATGAGAAATTATTTCAGTTTCAGAGTAACGAACATCAATTACAGGTTTAAAAATTTCTACTTTTTGTTTTGCAATTATTGCACGTTTTAACCTACGAATTAATTCTTCTGTTTTACCAGAAAACATCGATCCGACAACTACTTCAATTGTGCCGGTTTTTTTATTATAATTTATATCTCTTTCAACAAACATTTACGTTATATGGGTAAGATTAGTACTTTTACAAAAATATAATTTTAATACATTAGCCAGCATAGATATGAAAAATAAAAAACTTTTAAAATTTCTTT
>DAOVTY010000243.1 GCA_030632865.1 Bacteroidota bacterium | reverse complement strand
TTTCTTGTAAAAATCAACATGTACATCTTGGAATCTTTTTTCAAATTCTTCCCACGAATCGGTGAATGTATTTCTTTCAATATCTCTAATAATTCTACGCAGATAGCTTTTGTTTTCGGGAAGAATACGGTTATTTAATTCTTGCAGTGTATCGGTTAAATTAGCCAAAAACTCATTCTTTTTAAGGAGATACAATACATTTGTAGTAAGCTCCTTTTCTCTGTTTTCTATTTTTAGAGAAAGATTTTTTTCAATTAACCGGGCTTGGATGATTTTTCTTTTTCTATTTATTATGAGTAAATAAATAAGTGTCAAAACCAGAATCAACAAAATGGATATACTTAAAATTATTATTCTGAGATTTTTTATTTTTGAACTTAATCTCAACTCCATGAGTTTCTCTTCTTTCTCATGTCTTTGAAGTTCATAATCGAACTCTATTCTTGCTATCTCTTTTGAGTTTTGCTCTTCAATTATTAATATCTCAATTTCATTATATTTTTTATAGTAAAATAAAGCACTATCTGGTTTATTTAGTTGTTCATAGCACTTAGTAAGATACAAACATGAATTCTTAATAACCAAATTATTTGAACATTCTTGAGAGTAAAACACTGATTCCTGTAAACTATTCACAGCATCCTTAATTCTTCCGATTTCAAAATATGTCGTCCCCATATCAAACAAACAAGTTCCTTTTGTATAATTCTTATGAAAACCATTCTCTAAGGAGTCTATTTGAGTTAATGCTGTTTCAAAATACTTAAGTGCCTTGTTATGGTTTCCTTCTTCTTTTTCAACAGTGCCAATAATCATATATAAGTTTGCTGCGGCATAATAATTCGAAGCTTGTTTTACGATTTTCAAATATTTAGGAAACACCTTTCTTACTGAGTCAGGTAGATTCATAACACTATAATACTCTGCTGTGTTAACAAGACTATTTGCATAATATTTGTAATTTTCGGTCTCTTTAAATAAGGTAGAAGCTTCTAAAATATATTTCAGAGCTGTATCATATTCCTCCAAATAATAATATACAGCAGATATATTATTATTTATACTTGCTAATTTATTTTTATCATTTAATTGTTTAGCAAAATTCAATGCTTCAAAGTATAATTTTAAAGCTCCTTTATAATTTAACAGTAACTCTTTTACTATTCCGTATAAGTTTATTAACGAAATATATTCATTAGATAATTTATCAACCCCATCTGTTTGATATGCTAACCGTAGTAATGAATCAGATTTTACAATATCTTCTTTTCTGTATTCCAGCCTTCCTAAAGCAAGTAAGTTTTTGAGTATTCCATCTTTATAATCTACATTTCTTGATAATTTTAATCCTTCATTACCATATTTTTTGCATGAATCCGGGTTAAATTCTGACTCAATATAATAAAATGCTATTTCTGCATAAGCATCGGAAATTAATTCGATTTCTACTTGACCGGAATTTATAACATTTTTTAAACTGTCTATATTATTTGCCTTTGAAATATTTAGAGTTATAAAAATTATGAATAGTATTAGGCTTAGTTTTTTCATCAAACAAGTTGATTCAAATCATTTTGTTAAATATTTTACTAATCTAAGCAAACCAAACGTAATTACCAATGTAAATATGATTGCTGCCCCCGATGGAATATCTAAAAAATATGAGATAAACAGACCCGAAATGGTTCCGAACAGAGCAAATAATGTGGAAAAAATTAAGAGCTTTTTAAAATCGTTTGTGTATAAATTTGCCGTGGCTTGCGGAATAGTAAGCAACGATAAAATCAGAATAATTCCTACAACACGAATATTCAACACAACCGTTAAAGCAATTAAAATCATAATTAGATAATTGAACAAAGCAACCGGTAAACCAGACGCGCGGGCAAATTCCTCATCGAAAGCGATGTACAATATTTTGTTGAAAAACAGGGCAAAAAAGGCGATTATTACAATATTCAAAATAGCCATCCACCATAACTCAGTAGAGGTTACGGTTAAAATATTCCCAAATAAGTAACTCATTAAATTTGGCGTATAACCGGGTGTTAGAAATACAAATATTATTCCGAGAGCCATTCCCATCGACCACCAAATAGCAATTGAAGAGTCTTCGCGAATTTCAGCAACCTTTGTAAAAAACTGAATTCCCAGTGCAGAAAAAATTGCAAAAAGTGCCGCCCCGAGTAACGGGTTAAATCCGAGAAAAAAGGCGAGTCCAATTCCGCCAAACGAAGCGTGCGTTATTCCGCCACTAATAAAAACAATGCGCCGCGAAACAATGTAACCACCAATTATTCCGCACGAAATACTTGCAAAAATCGCTGCAATAAGGGCTTTCAGGAAAAAGTTATATTGGAAAAGTTCAAAAATCGAATTCAATGTCTATAATTTAAAAGTTTCTTTTTTTATCTCAAATCTATTAATTTATTCTTTTAATAGTTCGTCATATTTTTATTTCATCTTGATTATCAATAAAATACCGAGACAACAATAATTACACTAAATGACTCTGTATCTGAAGTATATGTTTTATCTTGTGTCTCATATCTAACGATCTATTGTTCTTTATGATGATGTTTTAATACGGTGTGAGGAATTTCTCCATGTGTAATTACCTGAATCGGGCAGTTATAGCCATCCAGTTGCTCTTGCGAAATATTACTGCTACGATGATAATGTAAATTGCCATTTACGCATGCAATAGTTTTTACGTAACTCGAAATAGTTCCCATATCATGCGAAACCAAAACAATTGCCATCTCCTCGTTTAACAACCGCAGTTTTTCGTACAACTCGCCTTCAAAACGGTTATCTACAAAGGTATCGGGTTCGTCAAGAATCAGAACTTTAGGGTTGCTCAGAATTGCACGGCATAAAAACACACGCTGCATTTGTCCGCCGGAAAGCTCACCAATTGCTCTATTTCGAATATTGTAAATCCCCATCTCTTCCAGCAAATTATCAATCTTTAGTTTTATCTGAGCTTTTCCTTTAAACTGATTTTGCATAATAGAACCGGAACGTACAACATCGAAAACTGTAATCGGGAATTTGCGGTCGATGTGTTTTACTTGTGGCAAGTAACCAATTTGCCTTTTACTACCATCAATATCTTTGCTGAATTCAATGATTCCGCTAAAAGGTTTTAACAAACCCAAAATGGCTTTTAAAAGTGTGGTTTTCCCTCCGCCGTTCGGGCCGATTACACCTATAAAATCGTTCTCACATATATCGAGATTTACGTTTTTAAGTACCGGTATTTTATTGTACCCAACGGTTAAATTTTCTATTTTAATTAATGGCTCCATTAAAAATTTTCGATAAAAATATTTGTCATCTCCATTAAATTATCTTCCCACGCAGGATTTAAAGGCCACACCTGAATAATTTCTCCGTCAATTTCGTCGGCAAAAACTCTGGCATGTTCCAAATCAAATTCACTTTGAATGTATATAATTCTGAGATTCTCCTCTTTCGCTAAATCAACAACTCTGGCCAGCTGCCGTGGTGTTGGCTCTTTCCCCCCGGTTTCAAGCGAAAACTGTTCTAATCCAAAATCGCGTGCATAATAAGATAGACTTGGATGAAAAACAATAATTTTTTTTCCTTTATACTCCTTCAATTTACTTTTAATTTCACTATTAAGCTGTTCAATCTCCTCTACAAATTTCAAATAATTGGCTTCGTATTCAGCACTTTTTTCAGGCTTCAAAATCAACAGTTCATCCAAAATTTTACGTGCTATTTGCTTAACTAATACCGGCGAAAGCCATATATGTGGGTCAACTCCCTGCATGTGAACATGACCTCCGTGTTGTTCAACTTTATCTGCTATTAAATCAAGTCCTTCCGATAAATCAACCACTTTCATATTATTGTTTGCCTGTGCAATTTTATCTTTCCATGAATATTCGAAACCAATGTAACCAATGCGAAACCAAACCGCAGATTTAGCAATGTCTATTAACTGCGATGGAAGCAAAGAATATGCAGCCGGACTCGAGCCCGGAGGGATTAAAACATTCACTTCAAAATCGTCGCCCGCAATTTTTTGAACAAATGTTTTTTGAGGCAAAATACTTACGGTAATTACATTATTTTCGCCTCCCTTTTTTGTTGGATTACACGAAACAATAAATAGAGTAACTGCAAGTATTAATAATATTTTTTTCATTTTTAATATATTTTAAAACTCTTATTTAAAACAACTATTTACAAATTTAGTTTTAGTTTTTTGAATTACGAATTTGAATTACGAATGTTAACCCGATGCCTTTTTATTTTTAGGAGGGACAGGATCGTGCCCGTGTGTTCCCCACGGATGACATTTTGAAATTCGTTTTGTAGCCAACCAAAATCCTTTAAACGGACCATATATTTTCAGTGCTTCAATTGCATATTCGGAGCAAGTAGGATAATGACGACATGAGGCAGGAGTGAGTGGAGAAATAGCATATTTATAAATATATACCGGAATCAACAGAATCCAGCTTAAAAATTTCATTACTGCGTTTACAATATTCTGCATACTTTTATTTCTGATGCAAAATT